>JAUHXN010000077.1 GCA_030426865.1 bacterium
ATGCGAAAGAGGAAATTCCCGATATTATTCTACTTGATATTGCTATGCCTGGGACGAATGGTTTCGATGTATGTCGAGCTTTAAAAGACGAACCATCAACTAAGGATATTCCAATTGTATTTGTAACGGCTAAAACAAGTACAGAAGATTTGCAAAAGGGTTTCGAGATGGGGGCTGTTGATTATGTCACTAAGCCATTCAACTCTTCAGAATTGCTTATGCGTGTTTCTAATCACCTAGAGTTATCTAAATCTAGAAAAAGATTAGAAAAACTATTAGATGATAAAAATAAGTTCATTTCTCTTGTTGCTCACGATATAAAGAGTCCTCTTTCAGGTGTGAAGTCTTTGATGGGTATATTGGTAGATGAATATGACACTATGGATGAAGTAGAGAAGAAAGAAATAGTGGAATCGCTATACGAGTCTATAGTTAATCAATTTGATTTTGTTGATGACTTGTTGAAGTGGGGACAACTACAGTTAGACAGAGTAGAGTTAAACAAAGAGTTGGTTTCAGCTGAGCATATTATAACTTCAATAATCAATATTCAGAAATTAAACGCCTCTAACAAGTCTATATCGTTAGATAGTAATATAACAACTGATAAGAAGGTGTTTGCAGATGTAACACACGTTGAAAATGTTATATCTAACTTAGTTTCTAATGCTATTAAATTTTCACCCAAAGATAGTCACATCACCATTTCGGCTGATAGCAAGGATGAGATGATTGTGATAAGTGTAAAAGATAATGGTGTCGGAATGAGTGACTCTGACAAAGATAAACTATTCAAAAAGAATATAATACATACTACTATAGGCACTGACAATGAGAAAGGCACAGGCCTTGGGTTACTACTTACCAAGGAGATGGTAGAAAAAAATGGTGGCCATATATGGTTCGAAAGTGAATTAGGAAAAGGCACTACATTTTTTGTATCGTTCCCTGCGGAATAATTTTTCGTATCTTCGAAAATGAATTATAAGCATTTTATATTTTTATCAGTAGTAGTTCTGATGATGTCTATCGTTAGGTGGAATAGGCAGGATTTGGTCATTCGCCAATATGTAGGTGCTGATGATAAAAAATTGGGTGAGAAGCTTGGCTATGACGTAGAGATGAGCTTAGATTCGTACACTTATGTCCAGTATGTAAATTATTACAATGGTGAAGATGTAGAAAGTGAAGTAACTAAGCCATATTCGTTCCGTTTTCTAATACCTTTATTATCTTCTTTATTACCATTCGATTCCTTTACCTCGCTCAATATTGTTTGTCTTTCAACCGAGATTTTAGGTTTACTTTTCTTGATGAAAGTATTGGCGTTACTAGGATTCAAACCAAGAACTATATTTATTACATCATTTCTGTACTCATTCTCATTCCCTGTCTTCTATTACGGGGTTGTTGGTCTGCTCGATGCACCAGCTATTTTCCTTATCATTTTAGGTGTTTACTTGACTATAAGAAAACAGCTAATTCTTCTAATACTAACTATGATTGTTGCTGCTATGGTAAATGAAAAAGTAGTATTGGTACTCCCATTTTATTTCTTTTTCAATATCAAAGAAATTGGATTCAACAAGAGTTTTATAAACTCGGTAATCATATTTGTAGCGTTTGTAGCAGTGTCTTTGATTGTAAGAGCTAATACTATAAATGCAGATAGTAGTTTTATGTGGACTGTAAGTACTTCATCATTGATTGATAATCTAACTCGAATACGTACATATATTAGCTTGGCTTTGACAGGTGGTATTCCTTTGCTAATTCTTGTTCTTACTTATAGGAGAATTGACTTTAAACAATCGCATGTTTTTGGATTCGCAATGGGGACGATTTTCGTAGGCCTAATGATAGTGTACTCACTAACAGCAGCATATACAGATGGTCGGTTCGCTTGGTATCTATACCCTTTCATCTTACCTTTATGTGCTTATGGTATTGAGAGAGAGTAATTAGGGTTCAATAATTTACAATGTTGATATAATCATCTTTAGTAATTTGGAAGTATCTACCACTAATTATTGGGAGACTCCCAGAAAGATAATTCCCAGATGTTATATAATCTAGTATTGGTAGAACATCGTTGTAAGATTTTAACGCGATGATTTCTTCATCGTATGCATATTGGACAGCATCATAATAGCTATGACCACCCACCCAAGATTTGACAAAATTTATTGGTGCGAATATAGTCAGATAATTATTTTCGATAGTACCATTGCAACCAGCTACTCCGATGTTTGTCCAATTGTCTAATGCTTTTGCACTTTTGCAATTAGTCTGATATAAAACCCTGACTTTTATATTTTTTTGACTTAATGATTCAGTAAATTCTTTGATAGGTACTGATTCATTCACGAATTGAATATTTGTAGATGTGCCATGTAAACTAAAGACCAAGTCAATATTATATTCTTCCTTACTAAGTAACTCCAACTGTTGTATTAAGTATTCGGCATTAGCGTTCTGGTCTGTGAGTGCTATAGTTTTTAGATAGTAATCTTGGGCTACTTTATTTATTTCTGCTATTTGCCATGGTTCACCATATTGATCTAAAATCTGATTCAAATCCTTGTTAAGTAGGGAATCAATAGGTACTTCAAAAACTTCTGAGAATATCTGCCTAGTCTCACTGGGATACGAATTGAATGCAATATCTTCTATCTGTTGGTTAGCTCTGTCGCTATTCTCTACCACCATAACTAGGGCTGCTCTCCCTTCAGAAACATATTCAGAAGATTCTGGATTTTGTGTGGAATTATCTTCACAACTAAAAACTAGAAATGAGAGAAATAGAATTGGAATTAGTTTTTTCATAAAGTTAAAACTAAACTACTAATCCATGCCGACAGACACAGATTAGTAGTTATAATAAGTAGTTTAGAAAAAGATGCTCATCCCAATTGCAGAGCCACCTAAATTAAGAGTGTTAAAGTCAGATGTAGTAGTAGTACTCTGACCACCGAATGTATTTTCTGTTTCCACAGAACCCATATTATAGCCGAATCCCATTTGTACAAAGAAAGCAACAGTATTTGCTTGATTGATAAATGACTGAACTCCGAAGGCACCTAATACAGTAACCATATTACCAGAAACTTTCGAGGTTTCATTTTCGATAGTAGGTATTTGAGTAAAACTAAAACCTAAATTTAGATATGGTTGCACGTCTCCACGTTTCAGGAAGTACTTACCCCCTGCTCCTATGGATAGTGTTGATTGAGCATCAGCACCTTCGCCAGGTGTAACAGAAAGGTAACCTAGACCTAAATCAAGTTGAAACATTTCGCCCATACGAATGTTAAAACTACTAGAAGCAGCTGTAGAAATAGTTATTCTACCTAAGGCATTTGCTGGTAGTCCCACAGATGGTGTAACTCCATTCGGTAAGCCAATTGCTGCCGACATACCCAAATCGCCTTTGGCTTGTGCTTCTGAAGGTGTAATAGTAGCTAATAAAGCTAAAGATAGGATGAGAAAAAGTAACTTAGAAAAACGCATACGAACCTCTCTTAGAAGTGGTAAAAAAAATAAATAATCTATTTTTCATTCTTGCTGTTTTTTTAACATACATAAAATGAGTAAGATAGGCAAATATCTAAATCAATTTTTCCAATTACTTCCTACTTTTATTAAGTTGTAGAATGAAAATAATGCTATACACTTTATTGCTAATTCATTTGTCTTTCCTCACTGGATGTACAGATGAAAACGCTAATAAAAAATCAAACAAAGAAGAAAATATGTACACTAACAAACTTATCGAAGAAAGTAGCCCATATCTATTAGAACACGCTCACAACCCTGTAAACTGGTACCCTTGGGGCAAAGAAGCTCTTGAAAAAGCGGCACGGGAAAACAAGCCAATCATAATAAGTATTGGCTATGCTGCTTGTCATTGGTGTCACGTTATGGAGCACGAATCATTCTCTGATCCTGAAGTTGCGAAGGTAATGAACGAACACTTTGTTGCTATCAAAGTTGATAGAGAAGAGCGACCGGACATAGACAATCTGTATATGGCGGCATCTATTTTGCAAAATGGGCGTGGCGGTTGGCCGCTCAACGCATTCGCTCTTCCCGATGGTCGTCCTTTCTTTGCTGGTACATATTTCCCTAAGGAGAATTGGGTGGGGCTAATGGAACAGATTAGCCATCTCTACAAAAACGAATATGAAAAGCTTGTTGAAAATGCAGAAGCTCTTAATGAAGGTATTGCTACTCAAAATCTACATTTTCTAAATTCTAAAAGTAGTGAGATTAGTGGTTACGACGATTTCTACGAGACTATGCACAATAGAATAGATGAGCAGTTTGGTGGCTTGACGGGAGCACCGAAGTTCCCAATGCCATCTGTATGGGACTTTTTACTGCAATACAGCTATCTGACGGGGAGTGAGTCAGCTAATGACAATGTTATGTTCACTTTGGAACGAATAGCTCTGAGCGGTACTTATGACCAATTGGGGGGCGGTTTTGCTCGCTATGCCACGGATATGAATTGGAAAATCCCTCACTTCGAGAAGATGCTATATGATAATGGGCAGCTAATAAGCACTTATTCCAATGCATACAAGGCAGAACACAACTCACTTTTCAAGGACATAGTTTATCAGACGGTGGACTTCGTAGAGCGAGAGTTGATGAATGATAAGTTCGGGTTTTATTCTTCGCTGAATGCTGATAGTGAAGGCGAAGAAGGTAAGTTCTATGTGTGGGAATACAGCGAAATAAAGAAAGCACTTAACGAAGCAGAATTCAAACTAGTCGAAGATTATTACGGAATAATAGAACACGGAAATTGGGAAGAAGAGAAAAATATACTCCACACCAAAATCACTATCGAGAACTATGCACTGAAAAACGAGCTGGACTATGAAGACACACATAAGTTGCTACAATCAGCTAAGAGTAAGCTATTCGCAGCAAGAAAAAGCAAGATAAGACCGAGCTTAGACGACAAGGTAATCACATCTTGGAATGCGCTAATGATAAGCGGTTTGTGCGATGCATACAGTGCTTTCAGCGATGAGAGATTCCTAAATCTTGCACTAAAAAATGCTGATTTCCTGACTAAAAATATGCTCAGCAAAGACGGCAGTTTGAAGCGAATATACAAAGAAGGCAAGGTGACAATCCCTGCATTCTTGGACGACTATACTCTGCTAGCAAAGGCATTGCTCGACTTATACCAAGTTACATTTGATAAGAAATGGCTGTTCTATTCAGAGAAAATCACCGAATACACTATCAACAATTTCGAAGATAAAGAGACCAAATTCTACCACTATACACACTCGGAAGACAATGAGCTATCAGCCAAAACGATGGAGCTGCAAGACAACGTAATCCCTGCTTCCAACTCGGTAATGGCGAATCTGCTCTTTGATTTGGGGCATATACTTTACAATGAAAAGTACGTAGAAAAAGCAAAGAAAATGCTCGGCAATATATCCGAAGGAGTTGTGAAAAGCCCTACGTACCACAGCAACTGGGCTTTGCTACAAGGTAAAATAGAGCGAGGAGTTTACGAAGTAGCTATAGTCGGTAAAGATGCCACAAAACTAGCTAACGAAATGCAAAGCCACTACCTCCCGAACTGCCTGTACGTAGGCGGCACAGAGGAGAACCTACCACTACTCAAAGGGCGATTGACTACTGGAACTACTATCTATGTCTGCAAAGACAAGGTCTGCAACCTCCCTACAACAGCGGTGGAAAAAGCGATTAAGCAAGTTATTAGAACAGAGAAGTAATATGAAAACATTAGTATTAGGAGCGAGCGGTGCAACTGGGAAACACTTAGTAGAGCAGCTTTTGGAGATGGGGCATGAAGTAAAAGCCATAGTAAGAAACCCAGTAAAGCTACCTAAATCCTGGCATGAGAACAAGAATCTAACTATCATCAAGGGGAGTATATCGGAAGTGTCAAAGGACCAGATGGCTGACTACTTAAGTGATTGCGATGTTGTCGCCAGTTGCTTGGGACACAATTTGAGTCTTAAAGGCATATTTGGGAAACCCCGAAGATTAGTAACAGATGCCATTAGGATAGTATGCGAAACTATTCAAAAGAGCTCTTCAGAAAAACCAATCAAAATACTGCTGATGAACACTGCAGGCAACAGCAACAGAGATTTAATAGAACCAATATCATTGGGTCAAAAGATGATAATTGGAATACTCAGATTGATATTACCTCCACACATAGATAATGAAAATGCAGCCGACTATCTGAGAACAGAAATAGGTCAAAACAATACAGCAATAGAGTGGGTAACTATCCGCCCCGACACTCTGCTAAGTGACAAGCGAGTAACCGAATACGAGCTATACCAATCGCCCACCCGCAGTGCAATATTCAACCCCGGCAAGACTAGCCGAATAAACGTCGGCAACTTCATGGCAAAGCTAATAATAGGCGATAATCTATGGAACACCTGGAAAGGACAAATGCCAGTAATCTACAACAAAGAAGGCTAGTTTTGTGTTTGTTGGAGTGGAGGGGATGTGGTATATTTGTAGAGAATAAAGAATATGCCAAAGCTAAATGATTAGACAGCAAGCCGAAATAGAATTAAAAAGAATATTTGATTTTAACCATTTCTATGATGAGCAATGGGAAACAATCGACTTACTTCTACAAGGTAAGAGGGTATTACTCATAGAGAAAACTGGGTTTGGTAAATCACTATGTTTCCAGTTCCCAGCAACTCAGTTTGATGGTATTACGGTAGTCTTTTCGCCACTAATAGCACTAATGCGAGACCAAGTTAGAGGCCTTAAAGAAAAGGGGATTGATGCACGATTTATCAATTCAGAACAATCAACTGAAGAGAATAAACAAACTATTCAGGATGCAATTGATGGTAAAGTAAAAATCTTATACATTGCACCCGAGAGACAAGAGAATCAGGAGTGGATAGAAGCTACTAGAAGGATGAAACTATCTATGATAGTAATTGATGAAGCTCACACAATCTCTGTTTGGGGGCACGACTTCCGCCCAGCATTTAGAAGAATAATAAATCTAGTGAAGTTGCTACCCAACGAGCTACCAGTTCTTGCTACTACCGCGACTGCTACGAAGAGAGTACAAGAAGATATAGAGCGACAACTATCGGGAGATATCACTACTATTAGGGGTGAACTAATTAGAGATAATTTCGAACTTCACGTAATTAAGGTAACAAGTGAAGATGAAAAGCTGCTTTGGTTAGCAGAAAATCTAAATAGTATAGAGGGTACAGGGATTATCTATTCAGGAACAAGGGTCAATACCGAAATATATTCTAGATGGCTGGATTTTCTGAACATAAAGTCAACTGAATACAATGCCGGATTAGACTCTGCTACTCGAAAAGACATCGAACTTGGATTGATGGCTAATAAGTGGAAGGCCGTTATCTCTACTAATGCTTTGGGAATGGGGATAGATAAACCAGATATAAGATTCATTATTCATACTCAAATCCCTGCTTCTCCTATTCACTACTATCAAGAGATTGGTCGTGCTGGTAGAGATGGCAAACCAACGAAATTGATTCTGTTTTATAATTGCTCAAAAGATGAAAAAGGTATAGAAGAAGATTACAAATTACCAAAGTCATTCATTGATTCTGGGCGACCAAATATCAAGAGTTACGATAAAGTAATTGATGCATTGAAGCAAGAAGCACTAGGTGAAAGACAGATAATGAAAGCCACCAATCTAAAGCAGACCCAAGTGAGAGTTATAAAAGCCGATTTGATTGAACAAGGTATTGCAAAAGAAGTGATATATGGTAGCGCTAAGAAATATGAATATCAATTTAATGCGCCAGAGTTAGATACTAAGTCATTTGATTTACTGCGAGAACAAAAGCTCGAAGAGTTAGATTCTATGGTATCTTATGTTAATCTTGAAACTTCAAGAATGAAGTTCCTTTGTGACTATTTGGGTGATAGTTCATACTCATCAAATAACAATTGTGATAATACTACGCTTAGTAAATACCCCTTAGATTCAAAGGAAACTATAAAATCGGAGCTTGTAAGGTTCAGAGAGACTTACTTTCCCGTGTTAGAGGTCGAGTCGAGATATTCGAAATTAATAAATGGCGTGGCTTCTAGTTATTATGGAGTGTCAAATGTAGGGAAAACACTGCACAGGTGTAAGTATGAAAATGGAGGTGATTTCCCAGATTATCTGTTGAAATTGACTCTCAAAGCATTCAGAAAAAGATATGGACAAGAATTATTTGATTTCATCGTTTATGTACCAGAGACAGAGTCAGGCGATTTAGTGAAGAATTTCGCGGAAAAAATATCAGGTATATTAGGTATACCAATATCGCACAATCTAGTAAAAATTGGTAAAACAAGACCCCAAAAGCAATTAAAAAACTGGATTCTAAAAAAGGATAATGTCTCAAATATATTTAACTATACAAACCCAGTTGAAATAGCGGGGAAGAATATACTTCTTATCGATGATATATTTGATAGTGGTGCAACAATTCAGGAAATTGGAAGTTTACTAACTAAAGCTGGAGCAAACAGAATAGCTCCATTAGTTATAGCAAGAACAGTCGGCGGTGACATTTAAGAAGATACTATTATGGAAAGAGAATTATCATATTGGCTGGCACTAGCACATGCCCCAAAAGTAAAAACTAAAACAAAGAACGGAATTATACTTCGTCTCTTTGAAAAAGGTAACTCGATTATCGATTTTTTCCATTCCGATTGTGAAAGTTGGGAAAGAGATTACCACCTATCAGAAGCTGAAGTTCAGATATTCAATGATGCTAAATCCGAACTTTCAAACTATGCTTTTATAGTTGAAGACCTATTAGAGCAAGGTTATAATATCATTCCTATAACTTCTAAAGATTACCCTCAAACGTTGAAAAACAATCTTGGTCTAACTAATGCGCCTCCTTTGATTTACGCGAAAGGGAATTTGCAGATACTGCAAGAACAGTCAATTGCAATAGTAGGTTCAAGGGCTGCAAACAAAACCTCACTAGAGTTCACAGATAATATTGCCAAAAAAGCATCGAAAGAATTCAAAGTAGTAGTTAGTGGTTTTGCAAAAGGTGTGGATAAAAAAGCATTAGATTCGGCGTTGAAATATGAAGGTCAAAGCATAATAGTACTACCACAAGGTATGTCGACTTTCAAATCAGGGTACAAAACATACTATAAACAAATAGTAGAAGGCAACGTGTTGATAGTTAGTGTATTCCACCCTAAAGCGCCGTGGAGTGTACAACTTGCTATGGCTAGGAATCCAATTATTTATGGATTAGCATCAGAAATATATGTTGCTGAGTCAAGTGATAAAGGTGGCACTTGGTCAGGCGTAGTTAACGGATTGCAAAAAGGAAGAACAATATTTGTACGAGAGCCAAAATCCGGTGAAAAAAATGCAAATGGTCTCCTAATAGCAAAAGGCTGCACACCAGTTGATGAATTTGGTGAGCAATCTATTTATGAAAGCTCAGAGAGTGCACGACTATTCGTATCAGAACAAAAGTCTAAGATGAAGAACAACACAAATAGTCAAACGAGTTTGTTTTAGGTTGAAAGGCATTAGACATATTATTCTACATATATCTGATTTCTTTAGTTTCAACAAAGAAATACCAAATAAGCGTAGATACTATCACTGGTTAATTGCGTGTACTACTATTTCTCTTTCGATTCAATTTCTCTCAAATATAGGATGGGTTCTTTTTTCGTTTCTAACTAACAGGTACGGTATGATAGGCATCTTGGAGAATTCTTATAGACTTGACAAATGGCAATTCGAATTTCTCTGCTTCTTTATAATAATTGTTATTTCAATTCCAATCTTATTTCAAATCATATTTTTGTACAAAAAAGAGATTTACAAATTATACTTTTCGTATTTACTTCTAATAAACTCAGCTTTTATATGTTTCGTTTTAATATCAGCATTTTCATATTTTTATACAGGTAAGGAAGTATAGGTTTTAACTATTTACCCAACTAAACCCCCACCATTAATCACATTTTTGTTAATTTACTTCAAATTATAAACTAAAAAAGTAAAAACAATGCAATTCATAGATTTAAAAAGTCAATACGCTCTTATCAAAGATCAAGTTAACAAAGGAATAGACGGTGTTTTGGAGCATGGGCGTTATGTGTTCGGTCCCGAAATAGAGGAGCTAGAAGCAAAGCTAGCTGAGTTCGTTGGAGTGAAACACGCTATCGCTTGTTCGAGTGGAACTGATGCGCTAGTTATGCCACTAATGGCATGGGGAATTGGCCCAGGCGATGCGGTATTCACTACTCCATTTTCGTTCGTGGCTACAGCCGAAGTTATCGCCTTAGTTGGTGCAACTCCTGTATTCGTTGACATAGACGAGAAGTCTTACAATATAGACCCAGTCAAATTAGAAAAAGAAATAGAAAGAGTTAAGGCGGAAGGCAAGCTAAATCCGAAAGCGATTATCCCAGTTGACCTATTCGGTTTACCGGCA
>JAUHXN010000078.1 GCA_030426865.1 bacterium
ATGCTATCAGAGGGTAGATGAGAATTAGTATTTTATTCTTCATATTTTATCCTTTAAAATTTAAAATTTGTATTTCTATTTTATTAACTAACAGACTAATATACGTTTTGTTACTTTTTTTATAACCTTTTTTAAAAAGGAAGTCAATATACCACTTTTTAATAAGATTTACCAATATTTTTTAGGTCTTAAGTCTAATATTTTATTTATATATCCGTATATTTGAAACTTGATAAATACAAAATAAATGTTTTAAACTAAATTTAGGTGCTTTTAAATGGCAACAATGACTGAGAATATTCCAGCAAAAGCAGAGCAAGGACAGCTATCTGAAGTCCCGGGTAAATATTGCGTTCGTGATATAAACCTAGCTCCAAAAGGAAGATTATTAATGGATTGGGCAGAATCACGTATGCCCGTTATGAGAAAATTAAGAGAAGAATACTCTAAAACTAAGCCACTAAAAGGCTACGTTATTGCAGGATGTCTTCACGTTACTAAAGAAACTGGAATTCTAATCAGAACATTAAAAGAAGCTGGCGCTGAAGTTTGGTGGTCTGGTTGCAACCCATTATCTACTAATGATGCTGTAGCAGCTGCTCTAGCTGAAGAAGGTATTGGTATGTTTGCATGGCACAATAATGGTCCGGATTTTTACTGGTGTATAGAAAGAACTATTGATCCAAAACCACATCTTACTCTTGATGATGGTTGTGATTTGATCAATACTATGCATGAGAAATATAAAGAAATGGCTCAAACACATGTTATTGGTGGAACCGAAGAAACTACAACTGGTATTCACAGACTAAGATCTCGTGAAAAAGCTGGTGAATTATACTATCCTGTTTATGCTGTAAATGATGCAGAAACAAAGTGGGATTTTGACAACGTTTATGGTACTGGTCAATCGACTTTGGACGGTATTATTCGTGCTACTTCCGTACTATTAGCAGGTAAAAACTTTGTAGTAGCTGGACATGGTCATTGTGGATCAGGTGTTGCTCTTCGTGCTAAAGGTATGGGTTCAAATGTAATCATAACTGAAGTAAAACCAACGGCAGCTATGAAAGGTGTATTGAATGGGCACGAAGTTCTTACTATGGATGAAGCAGCGAAGATAGGAGATATATTCTGTACTGCTACGGGTGTAAAAGATATAATCAGAAAAAATCACTTTGAGTCAATGCGAGATGGTGCAATAATTTGTAACACAGGGCATTATGATAGTGAAATTAATATACCTGAGTTAGAAGAAATTGCTGTATCAAAACGTACAATTCGTGAAAATTGTGAAGAATATACTCTAGCAAATGGTAATAGACTATACTTGCTTGCCCAAGGTAGGTTAATTAACCTAGCTGCGGCTGAGGGTCATCCTTCTGAAGTTATGGATATGTCATTTGCAAATCAATTCTTGTCTCACGTTGCTCTTGCTCAAGCACACACTAAAGGTGAAAAACTACCTAACTCAGTAATTGAGATTTCAACTGAACAAGATGAGTTCGTAGCAGAAACTAAATTAGCAACTATGAATATGACTATTGACAGTTTGACTGAAGAGCAATTAGCTTATATAGAAAACTATAATAGTGGAACATAAGATTCACTACTAAATTTTAATTAAAATGAATAAGCCGTTTCTAATAATGAAGCGGCTTTTTTTATTTTCTAAGCAAAGAATTCCATGTATTCTAAAAAGCTAATTAAATTCTATATATTGCCATTATAAAATGCTACTTATCCTAAGAAATCAATAAAATGAAAAATATTTGTTTTTTGAACAGTATAAAATTTTGGGGAGGGGGTGAAAAACTTCACCTAGACAATGCTGTAGAATTCCATAAAAAGAACTACAACGTAACAGTAGCTTGTGATTCTAACTCTTTGCTTTGGGATAAATGTTTATCAGCAGGATTAAAACTAACACCCATAACAATCAGTAACTTTTCTTTTCTTAATCCTATTAAACTATTAAACTTTATATCATTTTTAAAGAAAGAGAAAATAGATACTATAGTATTTTCATCTTCTCAAGATCTAAAAATAGGTTCTATTGCTGGGAAATTAGCTGGAGTTAAAAGAATCGTGTATTTACGTGGATTAGCAACACCTGTAAAAGCTAATTTTTTAAATAAGTTCATCTTCAAATCTTGTTTAACCCATATTATTTCTAACTCTGATGAAACTAAAAAGCAAATACTAAAAAATCTGAGTTCACACATCCCTAATGAAAAAGTCCACACAATATATCATGGGATAGAACTAAATGAGAATAGAACTAAAAAGCTAGATAGAGTCACGAGCAATTCCAAAGGGATTATCCTAGGTAATGCTGGAAGATTGACCCAACAAAAACGTCAGAAAGACCTTATACAAATTGCAAAAATATTAGATACAAGAAAAATAAACTTCACATTATTCATAGCTGGAGAAGGAGAAGAACGCCAAAATCTTGAAGAAGAAATCAAACGAAATAACCTTCAAGATAAAGTTATATTGCTTGGGTTTGTCGAAGACGTAAGTACTTTTATGAACTCCATCGATATTTTCTTACTAACGTCAGAATGGGAGGGATTTGGCTTTGTTATAGTAGAGGCTATGATGAAATCGAAACCAGTAGTAGCCTATAATATAACTAGTAATCCCGAAATTATAGATAATAATGTAACAGGTTATTTGATAGATTTTCCTAATGTCGATTTATACGTTGACAAGATTGTTAGATTAATAGAAAACCCTGATTTAAGAGAGAAGATGGGAGAGGCAGGATTGCAAAGAATGAAAGAAAACTTTATACTTAGAGATAGAATTGATGAAATAGAAGCATATCTTTTGGAAAATGAATACAATTGATTTTTATCAAATAGGCTTTTTTAATAATTTTCTTTTTTCAAGCCACTTATCAAGTTTCACTGACAACCCATTAAGTCCTTCCAATAATAATAATGGTATTGAAGTAGAAGTTATAAAACTTAAATAATCAAATTCGCCCCATCCCTTAGATGTAATTTCAATAATTAGAGACATAAACGGAAGAAGAATATAGAAAATAATTCTATTTCCTTCCATGAAACCGTATTTATTTACATTTGTCATTATTCTTACTCCTTTAAAATAATTCTGTAACCAAATTATGATGATTCATATAATAAAACAATAGATATTTTTGTTTTGGTAATTTTTTTATATATTTACTGAGTTTCAATAGCCAATAGTGGACAATATATGAAAAAAGTAATTCTAACAATACTTCTAATCATCTGTTTTTCAGTTACTTCGTTATATTCTGATAAAACACCAGAAAGAAATTTGAAATTTATGTCCACCCCCGACGGAGCTAATGATGAGATCACTGGTTACAATGGAACTGAAAACCCCGAAGCATTAAGACACTACAACTCTGCTCTTGACGCATTTAGAGCAAATAAACCCGAAGAAGCAGTAAGCTTTTATAAAATGGCTATCCAAGAAGATCCCCGTTTCGTTGAGGCTTATGACAATCTAGGACGAGTATATAGAGGTATGAATATGCCTGATTCAGCTATATACTATTATGATAAAAGTCTTGAGCTCTTTCCTAAAGGAGAGTTTGCTAATCAGAACAAAGCAATTGTCTATTTCTACGAAGAAGATTATGATAAAGCAATTGAACAGTACGAACACATGATAGATATCTTACCAGAATCTCCCGAAGGATATTACGGACTTGCCCAAGTATATCTTCAAACATTAGATTTAGAAGACGCAATAACATCAATTGACAAAGCAATCGAACTATATATTAAAAAAGAGTCGCCTATATTGAGTGATGGGTATGTTACCAAAGCACTGATATATGCTAGAATGGAAGATATACAAAACGTTAAAAAAAATCTAATATTAGCTAAAGAAAATGGTGCAGTTCTAAATGAAAATATGCTACGCTTGATAGAATCTGAAGTTGAAGAAGAAGTTTCTGAAGAGGATGAAACTGAAAAAGTACTAAATGCTATTAACTGGATACTTGATAATCCAATGTCAGAAGAAACAAATGAAAAAAGAGAAGAAGTACTAAGTGCCCTAATAATGTGGACTTTCAAGACAGACAAAGTAACTATATACTTAACACCTGAATTGACACCTGTTGAAGATTGTAAATATTGCTTACAAATGTTTTCAATTGGCTGGAGTAAATACGTATTAGAGAATGGCGACAAAGAAGACTTGATTGGTGCTGCTTTATTTGCAATAAGAACATTAAATAACTATTATAGTAAAAACAGAGATTTTCTAGAGAAAAATGAACGATTGGAAGAGTTTATAGAACTCGAATTAGAAGGTGGCTTACAAGAGAAAGTTAGAGAAGTTATAGAAGCTATTGACGAAGAAAATACTTCTAAAGTAATTGTTGACTAATTTTTTTTTATTCACATTGTTTTAATTTATAATTTGAAATTATTTTATTGTTTTTGTGTTTTTTATTTTATTAACTAATTATAGGAGAACTTATGAAAAAGTTCTTAACTGTTTTAAGTATGGCTTTAGTATTATGTTTGTTCACAACAAATGAATCTAAAGCACAATTACCAGCTAATTCTATTGGTATAGGTACTAATTTTTCTTCTGGTGTTTCTGGGCTTAGCTTGGCTTATGCTTTTTCTCAGTCATTCGATTTAAGCCTTAACCTAGGTTATCAATCGAATTCACAGAGTGTTGGTGATGCTAGTGTAAGCACTAGCGCTATGACTATTGGTCTAGGTGGTAGAATTTTTGTTGCAGATACTAAAGCAATTGACCCATTTGTTTCTTTAGGGTTTAGTTACTCTGACGCAGGTATGGATATGGTTGAGTCTGTTTCTCAAGACGCTACTGCTATGGCATTTTCAGCTATGTTCGGTGGTCAAACAGAGATAGCGACTAATTTCTTCATATATGCGGCTACTGGTTTTACTTATGCTTCATCATCAGCTGATCAAGAAATTGGAGCTGAGACTATGACTTCTACTAATAGTGTAATTACACTGGGTACTACTTCTGTAGGTGCGCTTATTTATTTCTAGACTATATTAGTATAAGTATTAAATTACAAGCCTTTTAGCAATAGAAGGCTTTTTTTATACTACCTCATATACTAGTTCGGCCTTCAGACCCTTATAATCTCTGATTATCAATTTCTTCCTATTAAAATCTATTAAATCTTTACTGCGTAGCTCGTTTAGAAGTTTTGTTACTGTTTGACGCGATGTAGCTATAAGTGCCGCTATTTCTTTATGTGACAAATTTTGCTCTATAAAGTATTCGTCTCCTACTCGTCTCCCAAAATCTTCTTTGAAATCTAATATCATTTCTATTAAACGTGATTTAGAATCTTTGAATGATAGTCTTTCCACTCTTCTTTCTAGTTTCTGCAATCTCGTACCAATAAACTTCATCACTTCTGCACTAAGTCCAGCATCAGTTTGTATCAGTTTTTCAAAGTCATCTGCCTTCATAAAACAAACCGTACATTCATCTAGTGCATACGCAAAATCATCTTCATTGGATCCAGGAGAATAAGGTAACTTTCCAAACATTTCTCCAGGTTTCAGAATTGTCTTTATTAACTCTTCACCTTCCTTATTATAAGTAGATATTTTTACTTTACCTTTTTTTAGAAAAAAGATATTCTGATTCAACTCTTCAGGTATAAATATAGCATCGCTCTTCTTGTACTTGAGCATTGATGACTTTTTGCCCAACTCTGTTAAGCAACTCATATCTAGTTTTTCGAATAAATTGAATTTTTCTAAGTACCAAAGTATATTATCTGACATTTTATTTCTCGAATTTGTTCGTTTTATATATATAATAAGTCACAAAACTCGATTTAGTTACATAAACAACTAAATTATTTTTGACGGATTTGCATCCTCATCAGCTCCATAAATTAGTTCAGCTAATTCAGATTTGTCTATATCCCCGAAGTAATCGTTGATTGAAATTGATTCTAAAATTTCCAATATAATTTTGTGATCATATTTTTTTCCTAAAAATAATTTTTCAAAATTTTCAATTGGGTCTTTTCCAAAAAAGTCTCCATAAACTTTCAATTCTCTAATAATACCTTTTTCAACAAATATTCTTAAATCTATTTCACCTATAGGGAATCTATGAGTCCTTTTGATATTGAACCTAGGCGAATGCCCGTAGTTCCAATCCCAAGTAGCGTATTTCTCTTCTCTAAGTTTATGTACTCCTTCCCATTCTTTTTCGGTTAAATGATAAGTTTCAAAATCTTCTCTTTCTGCATATAGACCTTTCAATATATCAGCTCTGAATTTCTGAATATCAATTTTCTCACTCAAAAATTCGCTTATATTTGCTACTCTACTTCTTACAGATTTATGCCCCTTTGATTCAATTTTACTCATTTTAACATTTAGTGCATTCGCTACTTCGCTTAGCTCACTATCAAATAATAGAGTACCGTGGCTAAACATTCTTTTGCCACTAGAAAATTGTGCATTTCCAGATATTTTTCTGTCATCCACAACTATATCATTCCTACCTTTGAGCTCTGCTTTTACACCCATGTCATTCAATACTTTTATAACGGGAGCTGTAAATTTTTTGAAATTATTTAAACTCTCAAATTTGTAATCCGTCATAAAACTAAAGTTCAAGTTCCCATTATCATGATATACAGCACCTCCGCCAGAAATTCTACGAATAACATGTATGCCTTTTTCCTCTACATACTCATGGTTTATTTCTTCTATTGTGTTTTGATTCCTTCCAATAATAATAGAAGGTTCGTTGATATAGAACAATAGATAATCTTTATTACCTTCAAAATTTCGTAAACAATACTCCTCTAGAGCAAGATTGATACTAGGGTCTGTAATACCTTCATTTTCAATAAATATCATATTCTGTTTTACTGGTTGGTTTTATAATCTTAATAATATGAACTTAAAGCTGAAAAAAATAATTAAATTAATTTTCGCTTTAATTACTCATATAACCTATTTATTGTAGACGAATTAAACAAATATATTTCTTCTAATAATTGTAAAATAATAAAAAAAAATCATCAGAAATTTGGAGCATATTATAAAATCCCTTAATTTAGGATAAAAGAGTCTTTAATACTTTAAAAAAGGTTTTCAAATGGCATTATTATCTAAATCATGTGTGTACGGAATAAGAGCTGCGATACTAATGGCCATTAAGGGCGAGAAGGAATTTATATCTATAAAAGATATAGCTGAAGAGTTGAATTTATCAGCACATTTTCTTACTAAGATATTGCAATTGCTTACTCAAGAAGGTTTACTAATATCACATAGAGGTCCTAAAGGCGGTGTGAAATTTAGCAGACCAGCAAAAAATATAAAACTAATAGAAATTGTAGCAGCTATAGATGGAATGGAATTATTTGAAGAGTGTGCTTTAGGGTTACACGGTTGTGGTACTGCTACACCATGTCCATTACATGAAAAATGGGCAGAACATAAGATAGTTTTAAGAACACTTTTTGAAACTGAAAATCTTGAAAAACTAGCAGATAACGTACAGGATGCTGGACTTAGACTTAGAACTCTCAGTCAACTAGATATAATAGAATTCAATAATACAAAAATGCAAAAATAAATATTTCGAAGTAAGATGCTAAAAGAACAATTACATAGAATAAAAAATGCGGCTATATACTTCGCTATGATTGGGATCATCGCAAGCTATATGATAGTGTCATTGAGTTTAGATCTTGACATTTTCAAAGATAATATAGTATCTATCGAAAATCTTCGGTATGAACTATTCGGCATATTTATGACTATTCAACTGATTCTATTTTTTGTAAAGTTAGTAGTGAGCAGAGATTATGGATTAATAAACGTAGAAAACTTTTCACTATTAGTATTATTTACATTAGAAATAGCAATTGTCTATTCATTCATAATGAATGGGTCTGATGAACTATACGGAATAGGTACACACGTAGCAATATTGATAATAGAAGTTATTAAAGCATTTGTACTACTTACTTATGCAGTTACTAATCTATTAGACAATTACAATAGTAAAAATAGAAACAAATATTTTCAAAACAATTTTATTGGAGTTAGTAATGATTAAAACAATGGCACTTTTCGCAATATCACTTTTTATGTTGGTAGCATGCGGAGAAGCAGGTGACGCACAACTAGAAGAAAATGCATCACAAGAAACAGAAGCAGTTGAATCTTCTTCAACTGAACTTGCTGGTAACGACGGAATAGGAGTGGGACCTATAAAAAGTGTAACACTTGGAGATTTGGATAAAGCAATGGCTGCAGAAGGAGAAACTATATTTAATACCAATTGTGCTGCTTGCCATAAAATGGATAAGAGGTTTGTAGGTCCTGCACTTGCTGGAGTTACAGAAAGACGTAAGCCAGAATGGATTATGAATATGATAATGAATCCGGAACAAATGGTCAAAGAAGACCCAATTGCTAAGGAATTATTAGCTGAGTATTTGGCTCCAATGGCTAATCAGAGTATAACTGAAGACCAAGCAAGAAAAATAGTAGAGTATTTCAGACAAGTAGATAGCAAATAGATTAATCACTTTTTTATTTTTAGGAGTTAAGTTATGAAAACCAAATTATTTATCCTAATTGCATTTGCACTTTCAATAGTGCTTGTAGGATGCGATAGCGACAGCGGTAAAGACAGCAAAGCTGGTATGGTTGGCTCGAATGCAGCCGAAAAAGTATATGTAGCACCTGGTGAGCATGATGAGTTTTATGCTTTTATGTCAGGTGGATTTAGTGGGCAAGTATCTGTATATGGTTTACCTTCTGGTCGATTATTCAAGATTATACCTGTATTCTCACAAGATGGAGAGAAAGGCTATGGATACAACGAAGAGACTAAACCAATGCTAGAAACTAGTCATGGGTTTGTACCATGGGATGATGCTCACCACCCTGAGTTATCTCAAACAGACGGTGTACCTGATGGTAGATTCTTGTTTATCAATGGTAACAATACTCCACGTATTGCGAAGATTGATTTGAGATCATTTGAAACTACTGAGATAATTGAGATTCCTAATAGTGGTGGTAATCACTCTTCACCATTCACAACAGAAAACTCTGAGTATGTGGTAGCAGGTACTAGATTTAGTATTCCTATTACTGAGACAGACGTATCAGTAAAAGAATATGCTGAGAAATTCCAAGGTATGCTTACATTCGTAAGTGTTGGTCAAGATGATATCGGAGATATGGAAATTGACTTCCAAATATTAGTACCTGGATTTGACTATGATTTGGCTCACTCAGGTAAAGGCCCATCACACGGATGGACATTCTTTACTACATACAATACAGAGAAAGCAAGTACTATGAAAGAAGTAAATGCTTCTCAAAACGACAAAGATTATATAGCTGCAGTAAACTGGAAAAAAGCACAAGAGTATATCAAAGCTGGTAAGTTCCGTGAGATGCCTGCATCTTATCTAAACAATGAATATGACGAGCATACTCACATGGCAACAACTAAAAGAATGAAAAGTACTAGAGTACTTATTCCTTCAGAATGCCCAGGTTTGATTTATTATATCCCAACTCCTAAATCGCCACACGGTGTTGACGTAGATCCTTCTGGTGAATATATAGTTGGTAATGGTAAACTTTCTGCTGATTTGACAGTTCACTCTTATACTAATATGATGAAAGCAATCGAATCAAAAGCATTCGAAAAAGAAATCGATGGAATTCCGGTATTAAAATATGACCAAGTTGTTGCTGGTGTAGTAGAAAAACCAGGATTAGGTCCATTGCATACAGAATTTGACGGCAAAGGTTTTGCTTATACTACATTCTTTATCTCTTCTGAAGTTGTAAAATGGAAATTAGGTACTTGGGAAGTTGTAGATAGAATACCTTGTTACTACTCTGTAGGTCACTTGATGATACCTGGTGGTGATTCACGTAAACCTTGGGGTAAATACTTAGTAGCAATGAACAAAATTACTAAAGATAGATATTTACCAACTGGTCCAGAGTTAGCACACTCAGCACAGCTGTATGATATTTCTGGAGACAAGATGGAGTTACTACTAGATTTCCCTACTGTTGGTGAGCCTCACTATGCACAAGCAATTGCAGCAGATGTAGTCAAAGAACGTTCATTGAAATACTACAAACTAGACGACAATAAACACCCTCATGCTGTTAAGAACGAGAAAGACACAAGAGTAGAGCGTAAAGGTAATGAAGTGCACGTTTACTTGACTTCTATTCGTTCTCACTTTTCACCAGATTGGATTGAAGGAGTTAAATTAGGTGATGAAGTTTATTTCCACTTGACTAATCTTGAGCAAGATTGGGATGTTCCTCACGGTTTTGCTGTTAAAGGTGCTGGTAACGCAGAGCTATTAGTTATGCCAGGTCAAACTGAAACTCTAAAATGGGTTCCAGATAGAGTGGGTGTATTCCCTATGTACTGTACTGATTTCTGTTCTGCATTGCACCAAGAGATG
>JAUHXN010000397.1 GCA_030426865.1 bacterium
TTCAATGAAATGGAACACTCCTAACAGCACAGTTGATGAATTACCTTTAACTGTTAGGACAGGGTTAGCTGTTGAATTTGGATTAAACGACGAATCAGTCGAACAAAGAACTTCAATTACTGGCGAAATAGATACATTATATATTCCAGCCACAAATTATTTTCTATTAAGTTTTGATGCTATTTTTAGAGAAACTGATATATCTCCCAGTTTTGTATTAGGAGCAGAAATAGTTCCAACTGAACTAATTGCAATACGAGGTGGATTTAATGTTTACGGAGAAGATAATGGGGTACCTACCTTGTTCCCAGTAAATATTTGGGGTGCAGGACTTAGTTTAAGACCCAAATTAGATAATACTGCTTTCGATTTAAATATTGATTATTCGATTTCAAACGAGTATATTTTAGGGAGCGGTGTAACTCACCATATTTCAATTATTATTGATTTGAAGTAGCAGCTAATTTCATATTCTTAATATTTTGTTCTAAGTCTCCTTTAAAAAGACCAGATCCAGAAACTATCATATTAGCTCCAGCTTCTACTACTTCTCTAATATTATCAATCTTTACTCCCCCATCCACTTCAATTTCTACGTGAGAAAGATTATGCGAATCAAGATAATTTCTAAGAGTTTTACATTTATCTAGGAAACTTGGAATAAAACTCTGTCCACCAAAACCAGGGTTGACTGACATAAGCAATATAAAGTCACAATATTCTGCAGCGTCATAAGCATACTGTAGAGGAGTAATTGGATTTAAGACAACTCCAGCTTTACAATTTCGTTCTTTTATTTTAGAAAGAGTCCTGTGAAGATGATTACATGTTTCTGCATGTACTGAGATAAAATCAGCTCCTGCATCAGCAAAATCATCAATATAATCATCAGGATTGCTAATCATCAAGTGACAATCTATCGGTAGATTAGAATGTGGTCTAATAGCCTTCACTATAAGTGGGCCTATAGTGATGTTTGGTACAAAGTGTCCATCCATAACATCTACATGGAGAATTTCTGCTCCAAATTTTTCACAGTTTTTTACTTCTTTTTCTAGATTAGAAAAATCACAAGACAAAAGAGATGGAGCTATTTTTAATTGATGTTTCATTATTTTCTTTTGATTGCAGGTTTTGAATTTAGGTATAGCTCTTCTAATTTGATATGTACTTCATTTAGTAGAGTTCCTTTTTTATAGTTGCCATTATCATCAGGTATTCCAAAATCTTTACCCATTAGCAATTTCGCACCATCTTCAATATTTTTAATTGAGTGAATACTAAACTCATTTTTCCTTACAGATTCGATAATATCTTCACTAAGCATTAGATCGTTCACATTTTGTTCAGGAATAATTACTCCCTGATTGCCTGTAAATCCACGTTCTTTACATATCTCATAAAACCCTGTTATCTTTTCATTTACACCGCCAATAGGTTGTATATCACCCT
Organism: bacterium; assembly: GCA_030426865.1. Classification (GTDB taxonomy): domain Bacteria; phylum Bacteroidota; class Ignavibacteria; order Kapaibacteriales; family UBA2268; genus PGYR01. Next base: position 1,453 of record JAUHXN010000397.1, read on the forward strand.
TTTGGTTCATCGATCCAGTAATAGCAATTTGCTGTGTAATTGGAGTATGTGAAATAGCTGAAAGTAAAACATATATCTCTGCGGCAGAAGCTGAATCACCATCAATACCACCATAATTTTGTTCAAAAGCTATGGACGCAGAAAGTGATAACGGTTTATTTTGTGCAAATCTCTCCAAAAAGAATCCTTGAATTATAAGTATTCCTTTATTATGGATAGATCCACTTAATTGAGCTTCTCTTTCTATATTTATTATTCCTCTGTTACCAGCACCAATTGCTGCAGTAATCCTAGCAGGCTTACCAAATGATGCAATACCAGTACTCATAACTGTAAGGCCATTAATCTGACCTACTCTAGAGCCTTCTGTGTCTATTAATGTACTTCCTTTTAAGATATGGTCTGTTATTTTCTGATCAATTAAGTTATTTCTGAAATTTCTTTGTTTTAACGCTTCCTTCACATGTATTTCAGTTACTAACTTTTTATTACCTTGTTCTGCAAAATATGACGATTCACGTAGTAAATCCGCAATATCAGAAAATTTCAGAGTAATTCTATCTTGCGAACCAGCATGACCAACCGACCATTCTAATACTTCAGCAACTGCTTTCGGCTTGAAGTGTAGTAAATTTTCTTCATCACATTGTTTTGCTATGAACTTTACAATGCTATTAAG
>JAUHXN010000079.1 GCA_030426865.1 bacterium
TGATGATAAGGAAGTTGAAGAACCAACGGGGAAAATCACATTAGTTACGACAATAGATGGAGAGGAAAGGGAAAGAAGAGTAATTGAAAGCAAAGGAAACGTAACAACTCCAATAAACTACGAAGTCTCAGGTTTTTATACAAATGCAAATGATCTTTTTAGTTTCAATGTTATAGGATTAAGTCCAGCAGAAAATAATTTCAAATTCAATTTCAACGCATTTCTGGATGAATTAGAAAATGGAAATTATAGCTTTGTAGCGGAAGATGGAATATTAGATTTATTAAATTATTCTAATGACAAATTTGGTGAAGGTCAATACAGAGGCGTTACAGCAAATTTAATCATTACCAATGTTAAGTATATTGCAATTACAGAAATAGTAGGCAATTATTTTATTACAGGCTATTTTAATGCTGAATTTGAAAATGATAACAACGAAAATCCTAATGTTTCAGTATATGCTGAATTTGTTGATATGAGAATCAATAAATCAATTACTGGATTCTAACTAGAAATAAGCTAAAACCTTTGACCTAAAAGTAATAGTTTAATGGACATATTTATAATGTTAGTGTCAAAAGCGACTTTCGAAAGTGTTCCGTTATCTACAATCTTTTTGAATACGTAATTCAAATTAATCGACAAAATATTAAAAGCTCAGTGTTAGAAATAAAAACACTGAGCTTTTTTATTATGTATATGTATTGATTGTAAATCTTTTCTATTTTATGATGTTCTCAAGAATTGTAACCCACTTATTAGCCAATTGTACTTCGCCGCTTAGTGTCATATGAATATTTTCGTTATACAATTCCAATACATTATTTGGCTTATTAGAGGTCTTATTAACTAAAACTATTTCAATTTTTTCTACGACCAATGTACTTGACTTACCTATTTTAACGGCTCTTTTCTCATTTATAAGTTTTACATCTTTTATATCATTTAGATTTATGATTTGCTCATATTCGAACTTTTTAGAATATCTAACAAAAAATAACTTTTTTTGACTACTATCTATACCTATGGCTATACTGCTAAGAGTGTCTGATTGGTCTATATTACTGTTATACTCTATAGCGTATTTTTTCAATACTGAATTTGATTTATTGCTTCGGTTTTTATTTTTTATGTACACAAACGCAAAAGGTGCAACTACTACTAGTACAGTAATAATCACCATTATAAATGTTTTCATTTCCATTTTTATATTCCTAATTATTATTAATTTATACTTCAATATGGTTCGTAGTCATCAACTAGAACCATTTACAAATAAGTTTTAGATCATCGTAGATATGAAGAATTAATTAACTATAATCGTGGAATGGGAATAGAATTTTCGTTTTTCTTTGGAGAGATAATTCTTTACGTATTTGTTTGTAAAGAAAAGAAGTAATAGAGTCTATGTTAAACTCTATGTCTTTGTTTGTTAGTAATTGTAGATGACTATTGAATTTCGAATAGCTTTCTAAACTACTACTAATTTTGAAAGATGAATATTCTGTTATAATTACATTATAGAGAGTCGAATTATCATTTATGTAATTATTAACTACAGTTTTAGAGTCAGCTTCATTAACCGGGTTGTTAGGAATAGAATAATAGCTAAAAGCAATTAGGAGATTAATTGCTATTAGAAAAGCCGAGATACTGATTTTAATTTTCTTAGACATTTATTGATTCAAAATATATAGCAACTCAAAATTAGATGATTAAGGATTAATATCATAATGATTTATTCATTAGTCTTTCACACTCTCTCCAACTTGAACTCTTTGCCATCGAATGTGCCGTAGCTGGGCTCGTGGATCCATTCGCCGAGGTTATAATAAGTTCCGTTGCCGTGTTTAAGTTCTAATCGCTTGTGGCGGTGGCCCATTATCACATAGTCGAAGCCTTCGTCTATTTTCTTTTTTGCGAAGTTTACCATTCCCTCGTTTTCGCCATAATCCTTTGTGTCTGTGTAAGAACGGCTTTTCTTGGAGCTGCCGCTGGCTAACCCAATTCCTATATCAGGGTGAATAATTCTATAAATGAAATTAGCTATTTTATTTCGGAGTATTGAGCGTAGAATTAGGTAACCAGTGTCATTATCAGCTTTACCATCTCCGTGCGAAATGTAAAACTTTTTCCCGTTGTGAACTCGTTCTATATCAGTGGATATGACTTCTATTCCTAATTCATCTTTGAAAAAGCTCCGATGACCAAAGTCGTGATTACCCATTAGGTATTCTATCTCTATACCCGCATCTGTGAACTCGCGCAACTTTGCTAGTGTACGATAAAAATTCTTCGGAATTACGGTTTTGTAGTCAAACCAATAGTCAAATATGTCGCCTACTAAGTAGAGCTTTTCGCAGTCAGGCATTATCTTATCTAAAAGAGTTAGAAAAAGATCTTCTCTTTTTCTATCTTCATTTCTATCTGTGACACCTAAGTGCAAATCGGAGACAAAATATATCATTTAATTATTAATTTTCTGTAATATTTACTAATTTAAGATATTCGAATATTTTATTCCAAGTTAAATATATTAAGGCAAAAAAGCCAATTCGTTTATAAATTATGACAGATATTCCGCATTTTCATTTTGAGAGAGTCGATTCTACTAATGACGTTGCTAAAGAGTTATTGACGAATAATGATAGTGTTTTCGTTTCTGCTGATTACCAATACAGGGGAAGGGGAAGAAAAGGTAGAGTTTGGGAGGGTGAAAGCCATAAAAATGTTTACCTAACTTATGGAGTAAATGAATTAAAAAAGAAATCTATTGAGAATAAAATACTTTATCAGATTATAGGTTGTTTAGCTGTAGAAGATACACTAAGTAAGTATATAGACTCCACAAAAATAAGAGTGAAATACCCTAATGATGTCTATGTTAGTGATGGGATGGAATATAAAAAAATCTCTGGGGTTCTATCAGAACACAATTATTCTGGTAGTGTTTGTGAAGAATCTTTACTCGGTGTTGGAATCAATGTAAACCAAATGGAGTTTGGTAGCGTATTAGAACAAAAGGCAACATCACTTAGAATACTTGGCACCAGATGTGACACAGAGCAAGTACTAGAATCACTAAAGTCAAGTATAATTCATTTCTTAGAAATGAATGAAGTAGCAATATTTGAATTATGGAAAGAAAAAATAAACTTAGTTGGTAAAACAATCGAAGTATTGGACACTCATTCACAATATAAAGTAGATAGTATTAGACCAGATGGATCGCTATCTGTAAGTAATCAAAATGGCTCTATTACTATTAATAACGGAGATTCTATAATATATGACCTCTAGCAATGCACTAATAGCTGACATAGGTAATAGTAGAGTAAAGTTCAAAACAGGTGATCGAATAGTTGCTTTTGAATACTTTACCGATGGTCTGAATGACTTCTTGAACTCTATTGAGAAGGGAGTTTGGAACGCATTCTATTATTCTTCTGTGAATAAGGAATCAGAAAAATTCATATTAGAAAATCTTGAGGGCAAGATTGATAATATTGAAAATGCTTATAATCTTATATCAACAAATCCCCCAATAGATTTTAGTAATATAACTGGTATGGGTACTGATAGAATGCTTAGTCTAGTAGCTGTTCATAAAGTAACGGACTCTCCGATAGTAACTATTGACTGCGGTACTGCTGTTACAATTAATCTATTAGATGAGGATAATATTTGTCTTGGTGGAGTTATATTACCAGGGTTTTACACTCAAAGCAAAGCACTTCATAATTTTACTTCTAATTTACCTCTAGTTGAAGAATTAAGTAATCGTGGATATTTTGGTCAGAATACTGATGATGCTATTCGCTATGGTATTCTCAACGCGATAGTTGGTGGTATCAAAATTACTATCGATCATTCCTCTTTCTCATCAGTTCCCGATATATTTGTTACTGGAGGTTACGGGCTAATAGTTCAAAAAAGATTACTCAATTATTATCCAAGTGTAGTGTATGACGAGAACTTAGTGATAAAAGGAGTCGAGAAACTTCTTAGTAAAACAGTCCAGATATAGAAATTGTTAGTCAAAGCTAACAAAATTTGTTAGATAATATTAATTTATATAGTTTGCATATCATAATATAACGAACTAATAAATTGATAATACTATATGTATAATTTTATACTTTTCGCTATTCTACTATTCTACTCAAGTTTAGACCTATTTTGTCAAACTGCTACTATATCAGGTAAAATTAATTCTTCAAACGACGAACCGGTAATATCGGCGACTGTTCAAATCATAGGTACTACAAAAGGAACTTATACTAATTCATACGGTCAGTTTATAATAAACGAGATCCCAGTTGGTAGTCAATCATTAAAGTTTAGTTCTGTTGGCTACAAAGATACAACAGTAATATTAGATGTAAAGCAAGGTAAAAATGAAGTTATTATAGTATTACAAGAGAGTAATATTAGTTTTGATGAAGTAGTAGTAACTGGTACTAGAACTGCTAAAAGAAGAACCGATTCACCAGTTATAGTCAATCTGATAGATAGCAAAGATTTAGACCATGTCGTAGCTATAAATCTATCAGAAGGCCTTAAATACCAACCAGGATTGAGAGTAGAAACAGATTGTCAGACTTGTAATTACACTCAACTTCGGATGAATGGATTGCAAGGAGGATATTCGCAAATATTAGTTAATAGCAGGCCAATATTTAGTCCACTAACAGGACTTTATGGGCTAGAGCAGATACCTGTAAACATGATAGAAAGAATCGAAGTAGTTCGCGGTGGAGTATCGGCACTATATGGTTCTAGTGCTATAGGCGGAACGGTGAACGTGATTACCAAAATTCCTAGTGAGAATAGTTATAACATCACTAATACCCTCCAAAGTATAAGGGGTAATACGTTAGATAATATACTATCTGCGAATGCAACAGTAATAAATGAAAGTGAAACAGCTGGGGCTACTTTCTTCATGAGTAATAGAAATAGAGGCACTTACGATGCAAATGGAGATAATTATTCTGAATTGCCAGAGCTAAATGACAACTCGTTTGGTACAAATCTATTCTATCAACTTAATGATTATCAAAAACTCTCACTTAGTTTGAGTAGTATAAACGAATACCGTTATGGAGGAGAAATGGTAGATGGTCCTGCACACTTAGCAAAACAATCAGAGGAACGTACTCATAAAGTGTTCATAGGCAGTATGGATTACCAAATTGATTTTAATAATTATAAAAACACTCTGGTTTTTTACTATGGAGGACAAAAAACTGATAGAGATCATTTCACAGGTATAAGTCCTGATAGCGAAGCAGAATTAGAGAATTACGTGATGGATCCTCCCTACGGAACTTCTGATGTAGTAACACATCAAGGAGGATTTCAATTGAATAATAGGTTAGATGATTTTATATATGGAAATGCAGTTATGAGTATTGGAGCTGAGTACATTTATGATGACGTATATGATATAATAGAATCATACAATTACCTAATAGATCAAACTACAACAGATATTGGAGCATTCTTTCAATACGATTGGGAAATTGAACCAGAACTAAATCTACTGACAGGATTTAGATTAGACAAACACAATCTAGTTGATAAGGCAATTATTAGTCCGAGAGTCTCAATACTTTATAAGTGGAAAGAGACGACACAAATAAGATTAGGATGGGGTACGGGATTTCGAGCACCACAAGCATTTGACACAGATATGCATATTGCATTTGCAGGTGGTGGGGTCTCACGCATATCACTAGCTGATGATTTAAAAGAAGAGCGCTCAAATAGCTTTACAGCTTCTGTTAATTATGACAAAGCAACTGAGCACTTTATCGCAGGGTTTACTGTCGAGGGTTTTTACACTACTCTTAGCGATGCATTCTACCAATTTCCCTTAGGTGAAGATGAGTTCGGTCAGAGGTTCGAAAAAAGAAACGGAAGTGGTGCAACCGTCAAAGGAATAACAATAGAAGGAAGAGCTAATTTTGATTATAAAATTGAAATAGAAGCTGGCTTTACTTTACAATCTAGCCTTTTCGACGAAGCAGTTGACAATATAGAAGGACTTCCTTCGAAGCGTGATTTCTTACGAACTCCGAATGACTATGGATTTGCGACTTTGTCTTACAATCCTTCAAAATTCTGGAATATAAGTACTAATGTAACATACACAGGATCAATGATATTGGCACACTTCGGTGGTGGAGGCACAGGTCAAACAGAAGATGAATATTTCACTTCCCCATCATTTTTTGATATAGGTTTGCGAGTAGGACATACAATAGAATTGAATAACTTAGATACTGGATTAGAGCTATTTGGTGGAGTTAAGAATATATTAGATGCTTACCAAAACGACTTCGATATAAGTAAAAACAGAGATAGTAATTTCATATATGGACCTAGTTTACCTAGGACTTTATTCTTTGGAATTAGAGTAAAAGCAATATAGAATTATTTTCAGTTTGTGATTAATTTGTTATATTATTTTTATGACTTACCAATTTAATGTAAACATAAGAATTATAACATTCTCTATACTAATGCTTTTTCTATTTACTGGAATTGCACTAAAAGCAGAGATGCGTAAAGGACCTTACCTAATATACCCGAATAGTAATACTAAAATGACTGTACTTTGGCAGTTAAGAAACGATGCCGAATGTAAAATAGACTGGGGTCGTGATGTATCTTACTCAGAGGGTTCTGCTAATACAAAGGAAATAGTATCTGGAGAAAATGGGCATATCCATAAATATACTATCAATAAATTAGTCCCTAAGCAGAAATACTATTATAGAATTAAAGAGAACGGGGCTTACCATTCTGGTACATTTATGTCTGGTGATGGTGTAGGTGATGATACCACTAGGATTCTAGTATATGGCGACACACGTACATTACTTACTAACCACAATATAATTGCTAGAAGTATAACTAACTTCATCGATGAGAATCCTAAATGGGAGACTATGATATTGCATTGTGGAGACTGGAATTCAGACGATGAGGAAATTACATGGGACAAAGAGCATTTCAATCCGAACTATGTTTTCATCAAAAAATTACTTTCCAAAATTCCTATTATGGGTACAAGGGGCAATCATGAATATGACGCCACCCAGTTCAATAAATATTATAGATATCCTTATGTAGAGCCAGGGAAAAGTTACTATTCTTTTGACTATGGGTTTGCCCATATCTCAGTAGTTGATCAGTATACCGATTATTCGGTTGGATCACCACAATATAATTGGCTGAAAAATGATGTATTAAGTAGCACAAAAAGATGGAAAATACTTCTATTCCATGAGCCAGCATACTCTGACTTGGGTAAAAGACCTAATAATGAGAATGCTCAAAAATATTTACAACCATTTTGTGAGCAATATGGAATAAAGTTAGTTTTCGCTGGTCATAACCATTTCTATGCACATTGTGTTGTGAACGGGGTAAACCACTTCACTTTCGGGGGAGGTGGTTCCGAATTGCATCCAGTTAGCGGTACAGGCGAAGGATTGAAGAAATCCATATCTACCTATAATTATGGTAGAATACTACTTACTAAAGATAAATTTAGAGTAATAGCAGTTGATGCTAATGGAAATCAGTTAGACAATATCGGTGTTACAGGTAGTACTTCTGATTCTGAACAATATACATACCCCAAAATTGAGATTTATCCTAATCCTAGTAGTGACATATTGTATTATAATTTACCAGAATCTAAATCATATCATTCAGTTACTATATTTGATAATATGGGTAGAGTGATTACAAGTACTCCTACTGTAAACCAAACTTATGGAAATATAGATGTCAGTCAGATAGCTTCAGGCAACTATATAATAGAAATAGATTCGAAGACTGATAAATATACCCAATCAATTAGTATAATTAGATAAAAAAACCAGCTATAAAGTGATATTTTATAACTGGTTTAACAATTTTATAAACTTATTAGAAAAATTAGATTTTTAAGGTTGTACTGCCCAGAAATAACCGTCAGTCACAACTATTTCTGACTTATCTTCTGCTACAAAAGTACCACTAAAAGAACCTTTTACTATGCCTTCATAAGCGCCATTCTCTCCCATCTTCCCTACTTCTGTTAGCGTAATTTTTGCATTACCTCTGTCATTATCAGCATAATACGTTATTGAGCCTTGCTTGAACGAAACATTAAATCTTCTAAAAAGGTTGTCTCCAACCATGTTTTCATAAGTACCAGTCTCATCAGGTAAAGTACGGAGTTGTATTCCTGTTGCATCAGGACAAACAATAGTAAAATAATCTCTAACTGGTGTATGAGATAATATTTTACAATCAACTAAAGCAAAAGGTGCTCCATCTATCTTATATTGCATTCCTTCTTTAGTAAGGGGATTGCTAGTTGATCCGCCATCTGTTGGATTAGTAGTTTCATCATCGCTACACCCAGCTAAAAGCAACATAAATAACAATATTGTAATACTTATTAATTTATTCATAGAAACTCCAATTTATATATTGTGAAATAATTAACTCTAAAATAAAATAATTGCAACAAAAAACCCAACTAATAAATTAGCTGGGTTATAATATCTAAAGAAATGATATTTTTCTACTTAAGTAATTTGTACCTTACTAAATAAAAATCATCTCTATTTACAAGTGTTACAAATTCATTGTTGCCTATTGGATATTGAATACCTGGATAATAAGAAGGTACAGCATCATTTTCAAATAATGACACTTCATCAACTTTTTCTCCTGTAGTCAGATTATACTTTATTCTTCTGATCTCATCTTCGGGTTCAGTTGTTGAATAAATGAATGATATTTCATTATCAGTTATTACAGGTACTAAATTGACTTGTGCAGGGATATTAGATCCAAAATAAGAATTAGTTGGGTTACCAAATATCCATCCGTCTAGATAAGCATCCCTATCAATAAAATTATTCCATTTTACGTTTAGATCCTTATCGAGTGCGAATAGATTTATATCATTGAAGTAATATAGATAAGTATAAGAGGTACCATATTGCGTTGTCACAACTATTACATGCTGTTTATTATTTTCAGCTAAAACAACATATCCATCGTCTTTCTCAATTACCTTATTGATAACGTTGAATTTAAAATAATCGTCATCATTATTTATTTCTTCACCTTCATCTTCAGTCAAATGTCTTTCTTTAAAATCAAAATCCATAGTTGCTAAGTCAATTTCTAAAATACACATACTCGATATCGACTCTAACTCCTGACTTTCTTCGTCTTCGTATCTTGATATACCAAATAGCTTTAGCTTATTATTGATAAGGCTTATTTTTTCAAATCTGTGATAAACATAATAATCATCATCGATTTCTAGAGAAACTTCCTTTATCTTCTGAGTAAGTTTACCATCAGGAGTAATTTTATTTACGGAAATATATCTCTTTTCGATATCATCGTTCATCCAACTCATTATAAAATATAGATTTGATTGGTCATCTAAATAAGAATATTGATAAGTAATATTCTCATAATCTTCTACAGAATCTTGTAGGACAACAAACTTGGTGTCTGGAGAATCTCCTTGTTTGTAGAAATTAGAATTAAGTCCATACATTGTATAATCATTGTCATCAATTACTAAGTAGAAGAAATTTTTTCGGCTACTGTCATTTTCATTATAAGTAGTTGAGTAATATCTAAAATCCTCCGGGTCTATTTCTTTCTCTTCTAATCCTTTTATAAATATTGACTTGTCTAATGTCTTATTGGCATAATCTAAATCTTCATTGTAGTCTTCAAACTCAAAATCTTCTTCAGCTATAGTAGTGTAGAAAATTCTTGATGATTCAGGCATGAATGTTTTCAAATCAACAATCGATTCGCGCCAATAGAACCCATCGACTCCACCCAAACCAAAGAAAGAGCCACTTTCAGCATTTGTAAACCTAAGTATTAGTTTATTACCTTTAACTTTGTACTCTATTAATCGTTCGTCGTCATTGATAATAAACTCAGTTTTCTTCTCTGTCGTGTTCGTTTTAGTGTTGTAAACGTATGTAATGACATCTTCGTTATCAAAAATGACAACAAGAAATTCATCGTCGCTGATTCTTTCTATAAATTTCGGAAAATCATCAAACTCATAAGAATATAAAATTTCTGACGATCCTTCTATGGGATATAAGTCATCAGGAATTTCCACATCATCTGCCATTATAAATTGACAGGAAACAACTAGGATTAATAAAACTATTCTAACCAATATACTACTCCCGCATTTAGGGATGGAACAAAATTAATGTATTCACTTAAATAAAACTTTATCTCAATTCCTATATCAGCACTAAGGTTCTCATTCAAAGGTATATTGAAACCGAATTTGCCATCTAATGCGATTAATAATTCATCTAGACCTGGTCTTACGAAAAACTCATCTTCATCATCTAATGTCGGCCCTTCGTTTGAGACAATTGAAATTATA
>JAUHXN010000398.1 GCA_030426865.1 bacterium
ATAACCTACATAAATATCTCCACCAACTAAATTACTATTAATCTTCGATTTCAATTTAGAATGTTGTACTTCAGTTTTTGTTTCAAATGTATTCTGATCTTTAGTTGATACTTTCTGAAAGAAAGGAGAGTTTCCCACGTGCATAAGATGCCTTTCATCATTAAAAAAGACAGGTAACATCTGTTCATCAAAAAACTCTTCTGCCGTGTATTTTTTACTATACTCTTCATTATAGTACTGTAGAAACTTCTTACCGATATAACTTGTGTACATACATTCAACCTAAATTATATTATCATGTTTAATTAATTTTAGTCCATACTTTAGATGGTCTAGTTCGTCTTGTGGAATTACAAATGGATAAGAACCAATATCTAATTGTTCAAACTCATTACTAAATGGTCTGAGTGATCTGTTACTTATAGGTATTTCATATCCGATTCTATCTTCCCAACTAGCATTAATATAATTCTCTCTATCAGATTCTAAAATACAAATCCCACTGTCTATTTCTAATACTTCTATTAAAATTGCTTTTTTTGTATCCGTTAGTTTCTTAATTACATACTCATCATTTTGATAAATCAAATGTATATCAATCGGTTTTATTTCAAATTCATCATATACTTTATCAATTTTCTCTTGTAGATTCTTTTCTTCAATAATTTCGAAGTTCGAAGGTAGTTGCTCAAAGCTTCTTACCACAATATCTTTATCATAAGGTAATGTTCTTTCACTTGGTTCGATTATATGAATAGTTTTATAAACTCTTGTACTTTCGTCCAATGCAGAATTGTGTCTTTTCCTATTAACTCGCCCGAACCTTTGAATCAAACTATCAAGCGGTGCCGCTTCTGTTATCATTCTGTCAAAACTTATATCCAAGCTCACTTCTACTACTTGAGTAGAAACCACTATACAAGGATTGAACCCTTGATTGTTTTCATCGCCATTAAATTGCGACTTTAACTCATCTTCTAATTTAGCTCTATCTTTCCGTCTATATCGGCTATGTATTAGCATTTTTTTTAGATTAGGGTAATCTTCATCTATTTGCTCAAAAAAACCTTGAGCTGCCTTTACTGTATTAAATATTACCAGTAATTTCTCATTTGAGTTTATCGAATCTTGGATAATTGATTCCATAGAGTTGATTTCGATTTTATCAATCAAATGTCTGTTATAAGTTTCCAATATTTCAATATCTAAGCTAACTTCATATACTTTATCTTTACCACCAAGAATAATCAATAGTTCATCATACAGTTTACTTGGCATAGTAGCTGTACCAATGTGGATTCTACAATTTAATCTTAACAATGATTTCACTATTTCTATTACTATAGAACGGCTATATTCAGAGTAGGTATGTATTTCGTCCAGGATAACATCACAACCTTTTATATCAAGCATTACTGACTCAAATCCAGAAGTACCGAATATAATAGCAGATAGTTGATGGGGGGTCAGAACTTTAATAGAGGAACCAACTAGAGGTTGTAATATTTTTTCATCTATTTCTTTCTTACCAACAATTACTCTTGATGTTGAATGTAGTAATCTTATATCTTCATTGGGGATAGTATCTTTGAATCTCTTCCACATAGCATTTATTGATGCTTGGTATGGTAAAGTATAGAATATTCTACCTTTAGTTCTTTTTAAAAGGAAATCAGTCTTACCTGCTCCCGTAGGAGCTATAACTAAAGTATGAGGTTTATCAACTTCTGTGCTAATTTTTGACAATGGATATAGCTCACTTGGTACTCTATTTCTGTATGTCGATAAATCAGGTTTTTCAAAGAGATTTGATAGCTTATCAATTGTTCTAAAAGAAAAGGCAGAAGCAAAATGGTCTGCTGCTTTTAATAATCCTCTTTTGTAAGATATACCTGTACCTAATCCATTACAGTATTTTATTGAATACTGCAATGCTCTTTCTGCTTCTTCATTACTAATATCACTAACTAAAACACCATTATCTTTAAGGATTTTTAGTCCATGTTTTTTCCAGTCATCCCAATCTTCAAGATGGTTTGAAATGAAGTTTCTTTCGCTTGTTTTTATATCAAGTATTCCTCTACTTCTAGCATCATTGACTATTGATTTATGATGTGCTACAACAT
>JAUHXN010000399.1 GCA_030426865.1 bacterium
ATCGTGTGTGCGACCGTTTGGCGGCATAGCAGAAAAATAATTATCTTGAAGTAGAGATAACAGCAAAAAGATGGTGAGTAAAGAAATACAAGATATTATAAAAGAGATCTTATCTCCTTTTGAACCAGAATATATTGGCATATTCGGTTCTTATGCTCGTGGAGAAGAGCATGATGAAAGTGACTTGGATATACTAGTGAAATTTGGGAAGAGACTGAATTTGTTTGACTTAATCGGATTAGAACAGGATCTTTCAGAAACCCTTGGAATAAAGGTCGATTTAGTAACCGAAAATGCATTAAGTCCATTGATAAAAGAATTCGTTGAAGAGGATCTCAAAAAAATTGCTTAGGTGTGAGTAAATCTGATTTGGTATATATCGTTCACATTCAGCGATCCATTAATCAAATTGTGGAATATACAAATGGATTAAAAGAAGAAGAATTTCTATCGAATCAATTGATTGAAGATGCAGTAGTGAGGAATTTTGAAATTATTGGAGAGGCTACCAAGCAAATATCCAAAGAATTTCGAGCCAAACACACCGGAATAGAATGGAAGAAAATGGCTGGAATGCGAGATAAGTTAATCCATGATTATATTGAAGTCGATTATGCCATTATATGGGCAACTATCCAAGATATCTTGCCAGATCTGAAAAAGAAAATTCAAAAAATCATTGAGGAATACGCCGCCTAACAGAGCATATGCGTCTAGCCTCTCTGCTGCTTAGGCCAGTCGCATATGCTCACCGTTGGTGGCCATAAAGAATAAAAATTGAAAACTCCATTTGAAAGAAAACTAGAAAGTGAAAGATTTTTAATCGCCAATGGGATACCGATTAATGAAAATCTTCCAATGATAGAAAAAGAGGAGGAAACAGAATTAAGAGGGCAAGCTGAAATTGCAAGAAGAATTTTAATTCTGAGCTATTTAAATATGATTGCAGAGGGAGAGAATAGAGAGGAAATTATTAGATTTTTAAAGGGATCAAATTTGTGGGAAGGCTGTAGCCCGATAGAAACTGAATTGTTCGACGCTGAGGAATTTTCAGAACAGGAGAAAATAAATATATCATGGCAATCAGAAGCAATCTGGATAATGCTTTGGGCAATAAAGAAGATTGAAAAATTGAACTTGCCGACTCATCAATGTGAAGTAAGAAAAATAGTAGAGTGCCTTCCCAATTACCTTGAACCGATTGATCAATTTATTTGTGAAGCAGAATTAAGGGATAAATCAGAAATATTAGATAAGTCAGATTTGATTTACAGACTTCATTGGGCAGCTCGTCAGGCATGGATTAATAAAGAAAGAATGCCTGCTAATATTAGCCATGAAGTAATTATGGAATGGCATTATGCAATTAATTGGATTACAAACTATGAAAACCTTGAATGGGATGATATAACTACCGATACATAAATTCATTGAAAGAAACAGCCACGAACAAAGCACGCTCGTTTACCCTCTCCCTATTGGTCGCAAGCATCGTGTGTGTGACCGTTGCAGGCAATCATAAAAAATGAAAAGTAAGACCTTAACACTTTTAGTTCTACTTCAAATATGCAGTCATTCGTGTGAACATAATGCTGATATAGAAGGAATTTGGATTAGTAAGGAATGGACGCAAAGCTTAGATTCAGATGAATACAGAAAAATAAAAGAAGAAATAACCAGGGATAAGGGGAATTACAGCAAGGACTTAGGATTACATTTAGATTCTATGTATAATTTAACAATAACTGATAAACTTATTTATCAATTCGAAAAGGATAGCCTAAGGGTGACTCGCTTCAATAGGACAAGGTATGAGGGATATACTAAGCATGTTTTTGAATATGATTATACAAAAGACACTTTAGTTTTAACAAAGGATACGCAAAAGATAATCTCCTATGAAGTTGAACAGCTAACTGAAGAGAAATTAGTTTTATCACATTATGATGAACAATCTTTTTTACAAGAGAACAGATTAATTTTTCAACCCTTAAGAAAGTTTGCTGCAAAAAATGGTATAGTAGATGTTGAGTCTTTTCTTGCAGGTAATAAATTCATGATTGAAAAAACAGATATGGAGATCTTTTTTCAAAGACCAAGTAGATATGAAGGAGGAGAAATAGTCG
>JAUHXN010000400.1 GCA_030426865.1 bacterium
TAAGCATTGCAAATATTTCCTGATTGTTGTAACTTAGTTTATAATTGATGTGTTAAGCCAATTAGATATAGATATAAAATTTTAATAAAAATTACTTGAGGAAGACATATGAAAACAATATCTACTCTTTTTTTACTATTTACACTGATTTTAAGTAATGCTTCTGCCGATGGCGAGAATAACTACTTAAGGGCATCATATTCCGTTTACTCGACTAACGACTCAAATATTGTGCTGGCCGGTGGACTCTCCGATGAATCTTTATATACGGCTACAAACCTAAATATAGCTACTGGTACTTCGGAGACTTTCCAGCTAGAAGTAGATAACAGTACTGAACTATTAGATGTACAGATGAACACCAGAGCTAGACTAGTTTATTACTTCACTTACAAAAAAGTAACTATTTATGAGTTCGGGGCAACTACACCACTAAGAACTATTACAATAGATAATGACTCTCCATATTTTGGAGTGTCTAGTGATGGTACAAAAATATACTCTTATGATAATAAGCAAGATTATGTCTCCATATTCGACGCTACGAATGGCGAGAGGTTAGATAGATTCTTCGTCAATTCTTTCGCTGACAATAATAAGCAAGGTTTTTTTAATTCTAGTAAAGATAAATTTTTCTTAAAAAATGGCTCTGAGTTGTATGTTTGGTCTATTGGCCTTAAAGCACAAGAAGGAAAAATAATAGTTCCTAATTCGAGTAATAATTTCAAATTTATAGATTATGGTAATACACTAGTCTATACGATTGATGGTGAGTTGGTGCTGAACAACAGTACTGACGGTGACAAAATCTATAGTAAAAATTTCGGGCTCAGTAAAATCGGTTCATACGACTTCTCACCTAATATGAATTATGTAATAGTAAGCAACTTTAGCACCTTTATAGTTTACGATATGGTAGAACACGAGGTAATAGTAGATTCACGAAACCCTAATGTCAAAGACCAGAACTTACCTTTTAACCTATATGTAAATAACGATTTTAGTAAAGTTGTTGCAAGGGAGGATGTTAACCTATATTGTAGTAGGTCATTAGAAAGCCCAATCACCGATTATACTTACTATATCTATAATGCAGAAAACCACAATAAAATCGTATCTGCACCTTTCGGTTTTATACCTAGGCCAGAAAAAGCCATAGTTAGTAAAGATAGTAAACTACTATTATTATCTGGTAAAAATTTGTACGAACATATTACAAATGCGTTAGTTGATAGCGAAGAGAACTTTATAAAATATGTAGATGTTAATGCTAACCCAGTTACCTTCCTAGAAGATAATAACAGAATAGCATTTATGGAAGATGGGAAATTCAAAGTATATAATATTGAAACTGAACAATATGAACGTGAATTTGAAACAGGAATGTTAGACTACGATGATGTGTACTACTTCGCCAACGGTGATGGTAGATTAGTAATCACTAATGACGACAAGATTAGAGTTTACGATTATGCTACTTTTAATTTACTTTATACTTTCAACTTTAGCGAATTAGGAATAGAACCAACTAATATATCGTTTGATAATAATTCAACAATCAGCATTTACTCACTAAAAAGAATTCACAAATTCAACGTATATACAGGAGAAATGGACGATTCGCCAGTTACTAATTTAGATCCAACCTACGAGCTAATTGATATAAGCATCAGCGGTAGATTTCTACTTTTCCGTACTGAAGGTAACGAGTTCATAGTATATGATAATACACTCAAAGCAGAAGTTCACAAAGAGAAACCTAGCTTAGTAACAGATTGGATGGAGTACATAAGTGCTGGCTTTTTCGGCAACCATGAAATAATGTGGATTAGATATAAAGCAAGCCCAACATTCACAGACCCTTCAGTAGCAATATACGATTTTGTTGCTGATAAGACAGAAGAAATGTTCGGAGACAAAGAACCAATAATAAGTGATGATGGGTCACTATACTACTCACATTATTGTCCAACGAAATACGAAATAGGACCTATTCGCGACCCACAATCCTCCGTAGAAACTACGACAGCAGTCACCGGCTCAGTTTACCCCAACCCCGCGGCAGATTTCATTAAGATAGATATGAATGCAAGTGCTATGAACTCGAGCATTGAGATA
>JAUHXN010000080.1 GCA_030426865.1 bacterium
TGACTATGAATTAGTTATTTCTATTAATAATGTTCCCGAGTCGCTATCTATAGACAATATATACCCCAATCCCGTTGTTGACCAGATGACTATGCAATTAGGTATAGACAAGGATAGACCTATCAGAATTGATTTGGTCAATGAATTAGGTATTAGCTATGAAGTAATGAACGAACAGATAAGCAAAGGGGTGTATGATTTCCGAATAGACCTTTCGGACTTCCCAAGCGGCAGCTATGTACTTCAAATTATTTCTGAAGAAAATCGTTTAACCGAAAAAGTAGTAATAACGAAGTGATAATAATTGCTTAATTTGTTAGGTTTGTGCAACTAAGAATGCAATTTTTCGTTATTTATTTACAATAACAAATATATTATGAAAGGAAATATTTCTATAATGAAAAAAACTATACTCGTTTTAAGTTTAGTGTCCGTAGGGGCATTCCTCGGTATATTCATCAACACCGCTGTTTCGGGTGATAATATATACGAACAACTCAAAAAATTCCAATATGTTTACAATGTAGCATACAGAAACTACGTAACTGAAAAAACACCAGAAGAGTTAAACGAAGCTGCCATCAAAGGTATGCTAGAAGGACTAGATGTTCACTCGGTTTATATAGACAAAGAAGAAATGGAAAAAGTATCAGAGAATTTCTCTGGCGAATTTGAGGGTATTGGTATTGAATTCGATATGGTAGATGACACGATTATCGTAGTATCACCAATCAAAGGTGGCCCAAGTGAAGAACTGGGGATAATGGCAGGCGATAAGATAGTCAAGATAGATGATGAAAAAGCTGTTGGTATGAAGCGTTCAGAAGTTCCTAAAAAGCTAAAAGGCCCTAAAGGAACGAAAGTTGCTGTAGATATCAAGCGAGAAGGACAAAAGAAACTGATTCACTTTGATATAATCAGAGACAAAATTCCGATAGAAACTGTAGATGCAAATTATATGATAGATGACGAAATCGGTTATGTAACTATCAATAGATTTGCTGCAAATACACACGCTGAGATGATGAAAGCTGTTAATGAGCTGAAGCAACAAGGAATGAAGAAGTTAATATTAGATTTACGTGGTAACCCTGGTGGTTATTTGACGCAAGCTTTCTATATGGCAGATGAATTTTTGAAAGGCGGGGATACAATCGTATATACTGAAGGTAGAAGACCTGAATTCAACGAAATGTTTGCTTCTACTGAAGGTGGGGCTTTGAAAGATATTCCACTTATAGTAATGGTAGACGCAGGTAGTGCTTCGGCTAGTGAAATCGTATCTGGTGCAATCCAAGATTTGGACAGAGGTTTGATAGTAGGTGAAACATCATACGGTAAGGGACTAGTTCAAAGACAGTATGATTTAGGAGATGGAAGTGCATTCAGATTGACTATATCTTATTATTATACTCCTTCTGGTAGATCTATTCAAAGACCATTCGAAGATAAAGACGAATATCGTAACTTAGTAGGTAGATTGGAACTTGACGAAGGAGCAAATCTACAACATAGCTTAGAGTCACTTGGAAAAGAGAAAGGCGATGATAAAATAAATATGGACTCTATTCCTATTTTCTATACTCGTAAAGGCAGAAAAGTATTAGGTGGCGGAGGTATTACACCTGACTATATAGTTAAACGAGATACAACTAGATTGACAGAAACAGTAGTTGATATGCGTATGAAAAGAATATTCTACGATTTCACTTATGAGTTTCTAAGAAGTGAAGAAGGTACTAAATTCAAAGCTAAGTATGAAAAAAACTTCAAAGATTTCTATAAGAATTTTGAGATAACAGAAGCTATGGTAAATCGTGCTGTAGAGATTTCAAAATCAAAAGAAATAGAAGTCAAAGAAGAAGATATAGAAAAAGATAAAGACTTTCTGAAAGTAGCTCTGAAATCTACAATTGCAAAAATAGTTTGGGATAGTAACAAACAAATGCAAGTTTCAAGCGTATTAGATAGACAGCTAAAGAAAGCTAAAACACTTTTTAATGAAGCTATAAAAATATCAAGTTTGAATTAGTAAAAACAAAACAAAAATATATTTAACTTGCGGCTTCCAAAATTTGAGAAGCCGTTTTTTATTTGATAACATTAGGAAAATAAGAATGAAAAAGATTATAATTACACTACTGATGCTTGTTACCTTACCTTTCAGCTCTTATGCTGGGCCTAAGGACATAATGCAAGTAGGAGAGAAATTGAAATATGAGGTATCTTTCTTAGGAGTCAAACTAGGTACAATCGAAATGACAACTAATGGTACTGAGGATTATAATGGTAAGAAGGTATTTTTAGTACAAGCCGATATTAAAACTTATGATGGTATCCCATTTGTAGATTTGAAAGCTACTTTTAATGCTTGGTTTGACCAATCTATGAATCACTCTCACAAGTTCACATCAAATATGAAAAAAGATGATAAAACTTGGGAATACCAACAGCTATTGATGGATTATGATGAGATGATATTAGACCTAAAAATATGGGAAAACAAATCATTAATAGATCAACAAAAAATAGATTTGAAAGCGAAAATAAATGATGGATCATCTCTATTCTTTTTAGCTCGACAATATACTGGACTTAAGCGTTCAATAAGAGTCCCAACTGTAATTGATGGACAAATATTTGACACAAAACTAAATTTTCGTGATAAAATAGAAAATGTAGAAATAGACAAAGTTGACTATCCTATCAGAACTAAGTACTTCGATGGACAAGCAGACTGGGAAGGTCTCTACGGATTGAGTGGTAGATTCGAAGGTTGGTTTAGCGATGACAAGGCAAGTGTACCTATATTAGCTAAGATGAACGTTTACGTAGGTAAAGTCAATATAGAGTTGATTGAATGGACACGTAAAGGTTGGACCCCTCCAAAGGGTGGTTAAATTGTTATATGATTTCAATACTATGGCACAGTATTTGTAACTCGTCATATAAAGAATTGAACAAGAAATATAACAGAGATTTTTTAAATGGAATTCAACAAAGATTTTACAATTATTGGTATAGATGGCGGTGGCACTCATACTAGAGGAATATTACTAAGAGACGGTAAGATAGTAGCAGAAGCTAAAGCTGGTAGCACTAGAATAGGTGCGGTTGGTGTAGGTGAATCGTGCGAACGAACTCTGAACGTGATATTAGATTTATGTGAACAAGCTAGTATAGAATCAAGCGAAGTAGATGCCGTAGTTGTAGGATTAGCTGGTGTTTGGCTAGAAGAAGAAAAACAAAGATCTGCACGTTTGTTGAAGACCTTAGGTAGAGGTCATGATTTCCATTTTAGTGATTTGATTGTAACTTCCGATGCAGAGATAGCTCTGAGAGGAGCATTTGATGGTGGTAAAGGAATAATAACTATCATAGGAACTGGTTCTATAGCTCTAGGGAACCCTAACGGAGACGAATTAGTCCGTTGTGGTGGCTGGGGAATAGAATTAGATGATGAAGGAAGTGGCGCTTGGATAGGCAGAGAAGGTCTAACAGCTGTTGTTCGTGCTATAGATGGTAGAGGAAAGAAAACTGCACTTACAAACATAATTGCTGATGCATATCCTAGCATCAACATAGAACAACCTAGGACCATAGTAAAGGCATACGGTGAAGGAGCGTTCCAATATCATTCACTTTCTCCTTTCGTTATGCAATGTGCAGTCGATGGTGATGAGATTTGTTTGGATATAATCGATAGATCAGCTACTCACCTAATAGAATTACCACTAGCTTTAGTACCTAGCTTCAAAGAAAAGCAAGTTGAAGTCGCTTTGATGGGTGGTATTGTCGAAAATGACACCTTACTTGCTGATAAGTTGAAAGAAAAGATAAATAAAAACAAATCGCTTAAATTAGTAGAAGCAAGATCAACAGCATTAATTGGTGCATTAGCGATGGGTTCGGAACTAATAGCTGAGATGAATTAGTTTTTCTTCTCATCATTTTTTTCTTGAGTTCTAAGCCAACTTCTAACACTAGTTGCTAATTTCCCTCGAGGAGAGATTTCCAGGAATTTTTCTAGATCTTTTCTTGCTTTCGCATTTTGCTTATTCGCTTTGAAAATCAAACCCCTATTAAGTAAAGCATGAGGCGAATCGGGCTCTATTTCAAGAGCAAGTGTATAATCTTCAAGTGCTTTATTATCGTATTCTAACTTTTTATATACATTACCACGACCAATGTATGCACTTATATACCTTTGATTCAATGATATCGCTTTAGTATAATCCTTTATAGCTTCTTTTAAGTACCCTTTCCCTGCTTTACAATTAGCTCTACCAGTGTATGCATTAGCTATACTTCCATCTCTAGTAATAACGTCATTGTATGATTTAAGACCGTTCAGATAATCTTTAAGAGCTGTATATACGTTACCCTGATTATTGTAATACACTGCATTATCCGGATCTAGACTTATAGCTTTACCGAAATCAGCAAGCGCTTTGTCATTCTCCTTGAAGCTAAAATAAAGTAAGCCACGAGTGTTGTATGCATCTGGGTCAGAACTATTATATTCTACTAATTTATTAGCATCTTCCAATGCTTTTTCTTTTTCATTAAACCTAGCTAACAATATAGCTCGAGACTTTAATGTATCTGGATCTTCTGGGCGAATTCTTAGCACTGCAGAATAATCTTTGACAGCATTCAAAAAATCACCTTCTGCTATATAACAAGCAGCTCTCTTTCGTAGCGCTTCTATGTTATCACTATCTATTTTTAGAGCCCTTGAGTAATCCTGGTTTGCTTCGTCATTGCTTCCCGCTTTAAAGAATAAATCTCCCCTAATAATATAAGCTTCTATTATACCATTATTATGAGAAAGCGCCTCGTTGATCATACGGAGAGCTTCTACGAAATTATTTTCTTCTGCATAGATTTTTGCTTTGGCTAAGTAAGCAAACGAGAACGAGGAGTTTAGTTTTATAGACTCATTGTATAATTTCAATGCACTTTGATACTCACCATTTTTATAGTAAAGATTGCCTTTCTTGAAATACACAAATGAAAATGTCGGATTCATTTTTATGCACTGGTTGTAATCTTCCATAGCTGCAGATAGATTATCTAACTCAAAAAAGCAATTCCCCCTCTTGTAAAAATAAAGCGAATTTTTGTCATAAAGTGAGATAGCCGTGTTGAAACACTCCAAAGCATTTGAAAAATTCTCAGTCTTGTAGAAATTTTCTCCTTTCTCAGCCCAACTTTCGGCTTCATTTATTTCGTTTTTCTTAGTCATTTTGCGATATTATACTTTATTAGCAGCAAAAAAAATAAATTCTATATTACAATCGGCAATATCATTAAAGATATTTAAAATAATCGGATAAATCAATGGAAAAATCAGTTTTAGTACCAATAGCTTATGGAAGTGAAGAATTGGAGACTGTAACAATTATAGATTTGCTTAGACGAGCTGAAATAAAAGTGACCGTAGCAGGTGATAATGAGATGGTGACATTTTCTAGAGGAGTAAAGATTATACCTGACGTTCTACTTTCTGAAATTTCCGAATACGAGAATTTTGGTGCAATAGTTTTACCAGGTGGCAGCCAAGGAGTTGATAGTTTTATCGAAGATGAGCATTTATTTGAAATAGTAAAGTATAACATACGTAAAGGTAATTTGATTTGCGCTATATGCGCTGCACCATTGTTTCTGACTCATCATAAACTAATCGATGAAACAGTGACTATTACTTCTTTTCCTGATGTTAAAGATGAGCTAAATCACAGTAATTACTCAGAAGATGACGTAGTAGAAAGCAAGAATTTTATTACTAGTAGAAGCGCAGGAACAGCAATTGACTTTGCTTTGAGGATAATTGGCACTATGACCGATATAGAAACAGCACAAAAAGTGGCTAAAGAAATTTGTTACAAATATTGAAATCAATACTTAAAATATTAACTGTATTTTTAGTCTTAGCTACTACGGTTTATTCCTCTGAAAAGAAGGGAACTGCACTAGTACTGAGTGGAGGCGGCGCCAGAGGTGGTGCACAAATTTCCGTTTTAAGAGAATTGGAACGTCAGAATATTAAGATAGATTATATTATCGGTACAAGTATAGGGGCTGTTATAGGCGGTTTGTACGCTACAGGTTATACACCTGACGAAATAGAATCGATGATGGTGAATGCAGATTGGGAAGAGTTGATGGCATCTTCGAATTTTTACAATCGTGACAAAATGTTCATTGACCAAAAAAAATATTACGACAGGAAACTCATAAATCTTAGGTTCAACGATTACAAATTTGAGATGCCTAAAGCTATTAGTAATGGCTATAGGTTCTCAGAATTTTTACAAGACAAGATACTATTGTCAGATTTTGCTTTCGAAAGTGACTTTGATAAATTAAAAATTCCATTTCGAGCAGTATCTTTGGATATAGTAAGGGGTAAACCTTATATATTCAAAAACGGCGATCTGATGTCTGCTATGAGGGCGAGTGCCACTGTCCCATTAAGGTTTACACCTGTTGAACTCGATTCTATGATTTTAGTTGACGGTGGTCCAGTTGCAAACATTCCATTCGAACAAGCAAAACAAGAGTTTAATCCTGCTCATATTATAGTTGTAAACACGACTTCAGATAAATTTACTTACGAAGATCTCAATAACCCCGTAAATATAGCTGACCAAGTGGTTAGCGTACTTATGAAATCTAATATCGAAGAAGCTAAAGCTGGTAGTGATTTTTATATAGAGCCAGACCTACGTCATTTGGGGAATACTGATTTTGATAAAATGGACTCTATTATTAATATCGGGAAGAAAGCTGTTGAGAAAATTGACTTTAGTAAACTCAGTAAGAACATTGTTCTAAATAACAATTCTACTAAAAGTAAAGAATATACGCTCAATGATATTACAATAAGTGGTAATCTCAATACAGATGATATGCTTATACTTTCATCACTGAATATTAGCAAAGGTGAGAAAGTAACTGGTAAAGATATTTTCAATCTTTGGCAAAGTATATACTCTACCGAACTCTTTTCTCAAGTACGGGTAGTTCCTAAAATTTCAGATGACAATAAGCTAGATTTATTGATTGATGTAGAAGAGAAAGGTACTCAGTTACTACTATTAGGTTTAAGGATAGATAACGAGAGAAATACTCAAATAGAATTAGATTTAGTAAGGGAAAATTTTCTAAATACTGGAACTAGGACACTTTTAGGAGCTGCTGTCGGTTCGAGAAATCAAAAGTTAATTTGGTCTATTTCTAACCCAAGAGTTCTAAATTTACCTATCAACTTTAATTTTACCGCATATTATAATAATACACTTTACAGAACATATAGCCAAGAAACAGTTAAGCGGAATAATTATAATCGTAAATTAGATGGTGAGTATAAGGTCCAAAATTTTGGGTTCAATGTTGCAACAGGTACTAATTTTGATAAGACAGGTAAAATTAATTTTGGGTTCCAACTAGAACAGCAAAGGGCATATAATCTGGATTCGGAGCCAAATGAATATAAAAATGTATCCACTTTCTTTATTCGTACGTTAATAGATAGTAAGAATAAGTCCAATTTCGCAACACAAGGAACGTTAATAGATTTGAATTTCGAATCAAATTTGCTTTCTTTGGAAAATGATGTTAATTTTTCTAAACTTGAGTTTGTATTAGATGCATATGTTTCTCCTTTGAGTGATTTTACTATCAATCCATTTTTTATGTTTGGATTGGGAGATAAGACAACTCCATTAGCCGAATTTTGGGGGCTCGGAGGTCAAGATATGTTCTATGGAATGAGGGAATTCGAAAGAATTGGTAGACAGATATTTGTTTCATCGTTAGAGTTAAGATATAAGCTACCATTTGAGATTTTCTTTGACACTTATGCCTCATTCCGTTATGACATAGGTGGAGTTTGGAGTGTACCAGAACAGATAAAGTTTTCTAATTTGAGACAAGCTATAGGTGGTAGTATATCTTTTGATACTCCTATAGGACCTGCAGCTTTCTCATTAGGCAATAGTTTCTATTTATTGGACAATCCCGATAGGGTAATATTCGGACCATTGCTCGGGTACTTTGCTATAGGTATTAATTTATAAAAAGAGATAAAAGTTATGAAGAACTTAAATTACAAAGTAATATTACTAATAGTGCTCACCTCTGTGTTGCTTGCATTTGCTTATAACTATAGTGATATTAGCTCCAAAGGACTATCTTACTTAACATCTAAAGGTCCTGCCGTTTCAGATTCATTGCTGGAAGCTGGAATTGCCAATAATGTTAGCCAGGCAGAAAAGCTAGAAGGCGGAACTATTACCTACGAACAAATAAAAGCCCGAATTAACAATCCAGAGTTTATAATAATTGATGCACGAAGCCCCGAAGACTACGCAAAAGGTAGAATAGGTGATGCTAAGAATATTTTCCCTTATGGAGATGAAGCACAGTACTTTGAACAGATATATACTCTGGAAAGAGGTAAAAAGTATCTTATTTACTGTACAGGTGGCGACTGTGACTTGTCACATCACTTAGCAGAAGATATGCAAACAGCCGGGTTTGAAAACATATTCATATACGTTGGTGGTTGGGAAGATTGGGTAGCCAGATAAATGGATAATAGCACAATACATAGTGACAAATTATTAGAGAAAAAGTTTGGAATTATAGGTGTGGCAGAACCAATGCGGAAAGCCAAGAAGCTATTGCTGAAGGCGGCACCTACTGAACTATCTGTACTTATAACTGGTGAAACTGGAACTGGTAAAGAAGTATTCGCTAAAGCTCTACATGGGCTAAGCAAGCGAAGAGGAAATAATTTTGTTAGTGTTAACTGTGGTGCCATTCCTGAAACCCTGTTAGAATCGGAACTATTTGGCCATGAGAAAGGGGCTTTTACTAGTGCCGTTGATCAAAGAAAGGGATTCTTTGAAACAGCAGACAAAGGTACAATATTCCTAGATGAAATAGGTGAAATGCCAGTAGAAACGCAAGTAAAATTACTTCGTGTTTTAGAGTCAGGGGAATTCTCTCGACTTGGCTCATCAGACAATCGTAAAGTCGATGTAAGAGTCATAGCCGCTACTAATCGAGAGTTAGAAGAAAGAGTGGAACAAAAGCAATTCAGACAAGATTTGTATTTCAGATTGCGCTCTGTTCATATACAACTACCTTCACTTAGAGAACACCCAGAAGACATAGAACCACTATTCTATTATTTTGCGAATAAGACCGCAAATAATATAGGTCTAGATTTCAAAGGAATAAGTCACGAAGCATTAGAGATATTAAAAAGTCAGAGTTGGGAAGGGAATGTACGTGAGTTAAAAAATCTTATAGATACTATGCTCACCCTAGAAGCTAAGGAATTTATAGAAGCAGAGAACGTTACTAAATATATTAGGCCTTCTCTACCACGTCACACCAAATCGAGACAGACTGCTTTGGTACCTACAACAAAAAGTAGTGATGACAATCCGAACCTTGAGTTAGGGATTATATTCCGTACTCTTCTTGAGATAAAAAATGATATTCAAGATTTAAAACATGAAGTTCATTTTAATTCTATTAAGCTGGATGAGATAGTCGCTAATCAGAACGAAATAATGATACAAACTGCAGACGAAGTAATAGAGAATGATGAGATGTTGGAAGGATTCGATACACTTAATTTAGCTGATATTGAAAAAAGACTAATTGTATTCTCACTTAATCGATTCGAAGGTAACCGCCGACTAGCTGCCAAAGAGCTAGGTATAAGCGAGCGAACTCTTTACCGAAAACTCAAGCAATACGATTTGGATTGAGGGATATGACTACCTCAAAAATATTCATTTATGCTTCTATCTATTTATTCTTCCTTCTGAATTCTAGTCTTGATTTATTTGCAGTCGATATTAGAAGTTTGAAAGATACTAATAATTTAACTTCATTTGATAAAATTGAGACCTTATCATTTCATAATATTAATCTTATTCATATAGAAAAGCTAAAAGGAAAGAAGGTTAAACATTTAGTTTTTAAACAGTGCTTTGGGAATATTAATGATATTCTTTCAGTTATTGACATGAGTTCTCTTAAGGGTTTATCAATCTCTGAATCTATTGTTTTGGATACTCTTATAAATTTGGATGGTGCTAGTGATATAGAAATTGGAATTTCTAGGAATTATGGCTGGTTCAAATTTTCTAATTTAAATATGTGCAAAGGATTTAGTTGTGAATACAACACTATGCACCTTGATATAAATGAGTTTAACCCTAATATAGAATTACTTCATTTAATCAATATCAATCCACTTTTTGTAAAGAATATTAGTTACCTTGAAAATTTTACTAAACTAGAAAGTCTATGGCTTGATTTCGGTTTCCCAATTGAGGTGGACTTGAATTTAGAAAATCTAACAGG
>JAUHXN010000081.1 GCA_030426865.1 bacterium
TTCTATGATATCACGGAGAGTTGCTATTTCTGCATCTGTCCAATCATGAACTTTTTTACTTTCATCGATACCAGCTTCAGCTAAAATATCCTTAGATATCTTATTACCTATACCATATAGGTAAGTTAAACCGATAACGCCTCTTTTATTCTTTGGTAAATCTACACCAGCTATACGTGCCATAATAATCTCCTATTACCCTTGACGTTGTTTAAATCGTGGGTTTTTCTTATTAATTATATATACCCTGCCCTTTCTTTTTACGATTTTATCGTCTGGGTTTCGCTTTTTAACAGAAGCTTGTACTTTCATTTTAAAAACCTAATATTATTTATATCTATATACTATACGACCTTTTGATAGGTCATAGGGCGACATCTCTACTCGAACTTTATCGCCTTGTAATATTTTAATAAAGTGCATTCGCATCTTGCCCGAAATATGAGCAAGTATAACGTGCCCATTTTCAAACTTCACTTTAAACTGTGTATTAGGTAAAGTTTCCTCTACTATACCATCTAACTCTATTAACTTTTGTTTTGCCATTTTCTCTTTTGTTGTATTTTAGTACTGTAAACTAACGATTATTCTGTTAGATAATTGCATTTGTGCAGTACTAAAATCCTCCTACACCAGCTCTTCCTTTCATCTTACCTGTCTTCATAAATCCATCATAGTGTCTCATCATCAAATGTGACTCAATTTGTTGTAGAGTATCTAAACCTACACCCACTATGATAATCAAACTAGTTCCACCAAAGAATGATGCGAATAATGAAGTTATACCGAATATATTCTGTACGAACGTAGGTAATATAGCTATTAAAGCTAAGAATATAGAACCTGGTAACGTAATTCTAGTTAATATTTTTTCAATGTATTCTGCAGTTGGAGCACCAGGTCTTATACCTGGAACAAATCCACCTTGTCTTTTCATATTATCTGCAATTTCTTTCGGATTAAAAATAATCGCTGTATAAAAGAATGTGAACAATACAACCATAACACCATATACAAAAGCGTAACCAAATGATGATGGATTAAACCATGCAGCAAATGATTGCATAGCCGGTACACCCGGGAAGAATGATGCAATAGTATTAGGAATAAACATCAAAGACTGAGCAAAGATGATCGGCATCACACCAGCTGTATTCACTCTCAAAGGAATAAACTGTGTAGTACCACCAAATACTCTTTTACCAACTTGTCTTTTTGCATATTGAACTGGTATTCTTCTTGCACCTTGAGTAATCAAAACTATTGATGCAATAATACCGAATAAGAATGCAAATATTATAATTTCTAAGAACCAAGGTCTAGAACCAACAGATATTAATTCCCATTCTTGCATTAGAGCAGCAGGTAATGCAGCTATGATACCTATAAAGATAATCAATGATATACCGTTACCAACACCTCTTTCAGTTATTTGTTCACCTAACCACATTAGGAAAATAGTCCCAGCAGTAAGTGTAATAACAGTAGAAATAAAGAATAATACTCCACCATCTGGAACCACAGGAGCTCCACTAGCAGCAGTTTGGTTTACTAATTTAACGGCAACACCAATAGATTGAAGACCTGCAACAAATACTGTAGCAAACCTTGTCCATTGATTGATTTTTCTTCTACCGTCTTCACCTTCTTTTTGCATTTTTTGAATTTGTGGGAAAACAACACCAGCCAATTGGAAAATAATTGATGATGTGATATAAGGCATGATACCTAATGCGAATATAGCAGCATTAGAAAACGCACCACCCACAAATAGATCGAAGAAGCCAAACAAATCGTCAGCTCCACCAGTTCCAATAGTTGATTTCAATACATCTACATCTATACCGGGTATAGTAATAAATGCACCTACTCTAACAACTAATAAAATAAGTAAAGTAAAAAATATTCTATTTCTTAATTCTTCAATCTTGAATATATTACTAAAAGTCTCTCCAAATTTAGCCATTAAGATTTACCGCCCCCCCGGCTTTTTCTATCTTTTCTTTTGCCGTAGAGCTAAATTTGTCAGCAGTTATAGTAGCAGCCGATGTCAATTCACCATCACCTAATACTTTTAATGGAATTCTCTTTTTAGTGATCAGTCCAACAGCTATAAGTGCAGATTTATCAATATTCTTAGCATCAACTTTATTTTCATCTATCAACATTTGTATTTGGCCTAAGTTCACAACAGAATACTTTATAGAGAATTTGTTGTGGAATCCAAATTTAGGAACTCTACGGTTGATCGGCATTTGACCACCTTCGAAACCTATTCTAATAGTTGCACCAGAACGAGATTTTTGTCCTTTGTGACCTTTACCAGAAGTTCCTCCGTAACCAGAACCCTCACCGCGACCAACTCTTTTTTTACTATGTGTAGAGCCTTTCGGCTTTATTAAATTTCCAACATGTTTCATATTAAAACCGGTAATATTTTTTATTCACTAACTTGTTCTACTTTCACTAAATGTCTAACAACATTAACCATACCACGAGTTTGCTCGTTATCAGGAAGAATATTTGAGTAATTAGGTCTTCCTAATCCAAGTGCTTCTATCGTTAGTTTATGTTTGCTTTTAGACTTAATGCAACTTTTTATCTGAACTACTTTTATTTTAGACATGATTTTCCCTTTAAAGTTATCCGTAGATTACTTTTTCTACTGAAATGCCTCTTCTAGAAGCAACTGAATTACTGTCTTCAACTCTTTGCAATCCGTTCAATGCAGCTTTTATTGCATTATGCGGATTAGAAGAACCAAGATTCTTAGTTAATACGTTTTGAATACCAGCCAATTCCAATACAGCACGGATACCGCCAGAGGCGATAACACCTGTACCAGGAGTTGCAGGTTTAATCAATACTTTTCCAGCGCCATACTTACCTGTAACTTCGTGAGGTATGGTACCATTTTGAATTGTAAC
Organism: bacterium; assembly: GCA_030426865.1. Taxonomy (GTDB): domain Bacteria; phylum Bacteroidota; class Ignavibacteria; order Kapaibacteriales; family UBA2268; genus PGYR01. The sequence continues at coordinate 2,928 of JAUHXN010000081.1, forward strand.
ACTGATAAGACTTTTCTTAGCAACATCGGTAGCTTTTGAAATAGCATCTACAACTTCTGATGCTTTACCTAGACCATAACCAACGTGTCCATTGCCATCGCCAACTACTACTAGTGCCGAGAAATTGAATCTACGTCCACCTTTTACTACTTTCGCTGTACGACCAACGTAAACTAGTTTATCATTTAAGTTTAATTCTGAAGCTTTTACTTTGCTCACTTTCAATTACTCCTTTGAGTGATCTTTTAAAATTGAAGTCCACCTTCTCTCGCAGAGTCAGCCAAAGCTTTTACTCTACCGGTGTATATATTACCGTTTCTATCGAAACGTACTTTCTTTATGTCTTGTGCTAATGCTCTTTCAGCGATTGCTTTACCTACTAATTGACTCATCTGAGTTTTATTCATATCAGATTTAATCTGTGATTTGATATCAGAATCGATAGTAGATGCTGAAACTAGAGTCTTAGAATTTGTATCATCAATAACTTGAACAAATATATTTGTTAAGCTTTTGAAAACTGAAAGACGAGGTACTGAAGCAGTTCCACGAATCTTAGATTTTATACTTCTTTTTCTTCTAGCTTTTCTTTTGTATTTCAAACTTGTAGTATTCATAACTTCTCTAACTATTATAAGTTTTATTTAGATGCAGACTTACCTGCTTTTCTTCTAATTACTTCACCTTCGTATCTAACTCCTTTACCTTTGTAAGGCTCAGGTGGTCTTAGTTTTCTTAATTTAGAAGAAACTTCACCAACCAATTGTTTGTCAGAACCAGAGATAACAACAGACGTTTGAGTTGGAGTTTGGAATTCAATACCATCAGGAGGTATAACTAAGATAGGGTGTGAAAACCCTAAACTTAATACTAGTCTAGTGCCTTTAAGTTCAGCTCTAAAACCTACACCTTCTATAATAAGAGTTTTCTTAAACCCTTCATGAACTCCATTAACAGCATTATTAATCATAGAACGGATCATTCCATGTTTAGATTTAACGCTTTTTGTTTCGTTAGCTCTAATTACTGTTATTACATTATCATTTATTTCTAAAGAAATACCTTCTGGAAGGTTAACAGCTCTTTCGCCGTTAGGTCCTTTTGCAGTTACAGTATCATCTTTATGAGTAACTGTTACTTTTTCAGGAATTTCTATTATTTGTTTACCTATTCTAGACACTAGATTTCTCCAATTATATTACCATACGGTGCAAATTACTTCGCCACCGACATTATGCTTTCTAGCTTCTTTATCTGTCAATACACCTCTTGAAGTAGAGATAATTGCCATACCTAAGCCATTCTTTACTCTTGGTATCTGGTCAGAAGGAACATATATTCTTCTACCAGGCTTACTTACACGAGTAATTTGATTGAAAGCAGGCTTTTTCTTAAAATATCTTAATTCTACTTTGATTTCGCCTTGGACGCCATTTGCTTCTTCTTGGTATCCTGCTATGAAACCTTGTTCAAGAAGGATTTTAGAGCGAGCTACTTTCATATTAGAACGAGGAATGCTCACGTATCTGTGACCAGCGTTTCCACCATTTCTAATTCTCGTCAAGAAATCTGCTATTTGATCTGTTACTGCCATAGTTTTTAACCTAAGAAATTACCAACTTGCTTTTTTAATTCCGGGCAACTTGCCCTCTAACGCCAACTGTCTGAATACGTGTCTCGTTAGTCCATATTTACGATAGACTGCTCTACTTCTGCCTGTTACAGAGCATCTATTAACTACTCTAGTAGGAGATGAGTTTCTTGGAAGTTTTTGTAATCCTTCCATATCTCCAGCTTCTTTCAAAGCTGCTCTTTTCTCAGCGTATTTAGATACAAGTCTTTTTCTTTTCTCGTTTCTAGCTATTACACTTTTTCTAGCCATTCTAAAAGTACCTGTTTATTGATTTTTCGTTTTAAATGGAAATCCAAATTCAGTAAGAAGAGCTCTTGCTTCTTCATCAGTTTTCGCTGTAGTTACGAATGTAATATCCATACCAGTGATTCTGTTTACTTTATCTACATCGATTTCCGGGAATATAATCTGTTCTTTGATTCCTAAAGTATAGTTTCCTCTTCCATCAAAACTTTTATCAGGGAAACCTCTAAAGTCTCTGATACGAGGAGCCGTGATATTCACGAATCTATCTAAGAACTCATACATTCTTATTCTTCTTAGAGTAACTGAAGCCCCAATAGGCATACCATCTCTAAGTTTGAAATTTGATATCGCTATTTTAGCTTTTCTAACTACTGGTCTTTGACCTGTAATTAATTCTAGCTCATTGATAGCTGCTTGCAATAATTTTGGATCTTGAGTTGCTTTACCAACACCCATATTCAAGCTTATTTTTTTCAATTTTGGCACTTCCATTACAGATTTGTAATTAAACTTTTTCTGCATTGCCGGAACTACATTTTCTTTGTAATGGACTTGGAATTGTGCTACTGGAACTTCTTCATTCCTAGCAGCGTCTTCAAATCTTTGTCCTTCAAATGCGAATATGTCTCTTTTAGATATCGCTTTTGCCATGACTTTTTATATCCCGTGAATTATCTTTATTTCGATTGAATCAATTTGACATTCGAGTAGTGCAATGGTGCACTTTTAGTTACTCTACCGCCTTGTTGGTTTTGTTGACTTGGCTTTTCGTGTTTGATTTTCTCATTCACGCCTTCAACTAAAACTTTCATTTTAGAAGGGTATATATCTAATACTCTTCCTTCTTTCCCTTTGTCAACACCAGTAATAACTTGAACTGTGTCGCCTTTTTTTATTTTAAGTTTCATTTTTTTGACTCTTATTATTAAAGTACTTCGGGTGCTAAAGAAATAATTTTCATATATTGCTTCTCACGAAGCTCTCTAGCAACTGGTCCAAAGATACGTGTCCCTTTCGGATCACCTTTTTGATTTAAAATAACAGCAGCGTTGTCGTCAAATCTAATATAAGAACCATCACTTCTTCTTTGTTCTTTTGCAGTTCTTACTACGACAGCTTTTACAACTTCACCTTTTTTGACACCGCCATTAGGTATTGCTGACTTTACTGAGGCAACTATTATGTCGCCAATGCGAGCATATTTTTTACCATGTCCACCTAATACTCTGATGCATCTGATCTTTTTAGCACCTGAATTATCGGCAACAGCTAAGTTTGTTTCTTCTTGTATCATTTTAGTTTCCTATAAATTTACTTAGCTTTCTCAAGAATTTCAATGAGATTCCATCTCTTAGTTCTGCTAAGTGGTCTTATCTCTTGAACTTTTACTATATCTCCAATACCGCACTCGTTATTTTCATCGTGTGCTGTTATCTTCTTAGATTTTTTGTAATACTTTCTGTATAATGGGTGAGCTATTTGTCTCTCCGTTTTAACAGTTATAGTTTTATCACATTTATCTGAAACAACTATACCTTGTAATACTTTTTTTCTCGAAGATGTTTCTACGTTTGCATCTTTTATTTGCTCTGCCATAGCTTTTCCTTACTTAGAACTTCTCTGTCTTAAAATAGTTTTCATTTTAGCAATATCACGTCTTAGGATTCTTAAATAAGTAGTATCCTGCAACTGCTTTAATGCATGTTGAAACTTTTGCTTTGCAAGTGTTTCTTGCGATTCCTCTACCAAGTTTACTAATTCTTGGTCTGATAATTCTCTTAAATCTTTTGCTAATCTTGGTTTCATTACCATTAACCTCTTAGGTCAACACGTGATACAAATTTCGTTTTAACAGGAAGTTTATGAGCTGCTAGTCGCATTGCTTCTTTTGCTCTTTCCTCTGTCACACCATCTATCTCGAACAATATACGGCCTGGTCTAATTACAGCTTCCCAACCTTCTGGAGAACCCTTACCTTTACCCATTCTTGTTTCCGCTGGTTTTTTAGTAAATGGCTTATCAGGAAATATTCTGATCCATACTTTACCATCTCTTCGAAGATATCTGTTTATTGCAATACGAGCAGATTCTATTTGTCTATTCGTAATAGACACAGGCTCTAAAGCTTTTAATCCAAATGATCCGAATGTTACTAGCGAACCTCTGTAAGCTTTACCTTTTCTTCTACCTCTATGCGTCTTTCTGTGTTTTACTCTTTTCGGGCTTAACATTGTATTGTTCCAATTTTTTCTTAAACAGCGGTTGTAATATCGCCTTTACAAATCCAAACTTTTACTCCAATAGCACCGTAAATAGTGTGTGCAGTTGCAGTACCGTAATCTATTTCTGCTCTCAAAGTATGGAGAGGAGTACGTCCTTCTTTGTATTGTTCTGTTCTAGCCATCTCTGCACCACCTAATCTACCTGAAGCCATTACTTTGATACCTTCGGCTCCCATACGACTAGCAGCAGATACTGCTTGTTTTAATGCTCTTCTCAGCAACTAATATAGCATCTAATTCAGGTCTCTTAATTTCATTGATTAATAACTTAACATCTTTTCCAGTTACTAATTTGATTTCTTCTTCTAATTGAGTAATATCTCTACCAGAACGTCCGATTATAACACCAGGTCTAGAAGTATTAATTGTTACTCTTAATTGCTTAGCTGTTCTTTCAACAATTATTCTAGATATACCAGCACCTTTCTTTCTACTCTTGATATAGTTTCTTACTTTAATATCTTCAAGTATTTTTTCTGCCATGTTCTTTTCATCGAACCAATTAGCATCATGCGTTCTATTAATACCTAGTCTTATCCCTATTGGATTAGTTTTTTGTCCCAAGACTTTACCCCTCTGAATTTACTTTTTCAGTTTCTAGTAATGATTGATTATGGTCTAATGTTTGCAACTCTACCGTCAAGTGATTCGATCTTTTACGAATTCTAAAAGCTCTTCCCATAGGAGCAGGTCTTATTCTCTTCATAGAAGGACCTTGGTTAGAATAGATTGCCTTGATAACTATTTCATTGTTATCATAAGACATACCTTCTTCTTTAGCTTTGTTGTTCAAGTTTGAGATTGCCGAACGTAAAACGTCTTTTGTCATTCTTGCAGCCAAATTAGGAGTACTGCTAAGTATATTCAATGCTTCCTCAGCCGACTTTCCACGTATCAAATCTATAACCAAACGCATTTTACGTGGTGAAGATTTAATATATTTTTTTAGTGCTCTTGCTTGCATTTTATCATTTACCTAATTAATTGCTTCTTATTTCTTTCTGTGACCTGAATGGCCTCTATAGTTCCTAGTAGGAGAAAATTCACCGAATTTATGTCCAACCATATTCTCTGTTACATATACCGGGATAAAACTTTTCCCATTGTGCACAGCAATCGTATGCCCAACAAACTCTGGAGTTATAGTTGATGCTCTTGCCCACGTTTTTATCACAGATTTTTTTTGTGATTCGTTAGCTGCATCAATCTTTCTTTGTAGTTTGTAATGAACAAATATACCTTTCTTTAATGATCTAGACATACCTTACTTTCCTTGCTTTTTGTTTTTACGTCTTCGAATAATCATCTTATTACTACTATTCTTTAATTTTCTAGTCTTAGCACCCTTAGCATTTTTACCCCAAGGTGATCTAGGGTGTAATCTACCACCACCAGATTTTGACCTACCTTCACCACCACCCATTGGGTGATCTACTGGATTCATTGCCATACCACGTGTTTGAGGTTTTATTCCTCTCCATCTGTTACGACCGGCCTTACCTTGAATAATATTTTCATGCTCTGGATTACTTACTCTACCTAATGTAGCATAGCAAGTTTTCAGAATTAATCTAATCTCACCAGATGGCAATTTTATCTGTGCGTATTTTTTATCGAATCCTACTACTTGAGCAGATTGACCAGCACTTCTAACTAATTGTCCACCTTTACCTGGCTTCATTTCAATATTATGAACACTAAATCCTGTTGGTATTTTTTCTAATGGAAGAGCATTACCTGGATTCAATTCAGAATCTGGTCCTTGTTCCAATACAGTTCCAACTTGCAATCCAAATGGACATAGTATATATCTTTTTTCACCGTCTTTATAAGAAACTAGTGCAATAAAAGATGATCTGTTTGGATCGTACTCGATAGTCTCAACAGTGGCTTTATCGCCAAATCTGTTACGTTTCCAATCGATGATTCTATATCTTCTTTTATGTCCACCACCTCTATGACGAGATGTGATCTTTCCAGTATTATTTCTACCACCATTTTTCTTAATTGGTTTTAGTAGAGGTTTGTAAGGTTTATCAGCTGTAAGTTCTTCGTACTTATTAACTGAATAGTGCCTTGTACCTGGAGTTATTGGTTTTAATTTTCTAATACCCATAGTAGTTCAATCTTTTTTTTATTCTTGTGCACCTGAAACTAATTCTATTTCATGGCCTTCAGCCAGAGTTACGTATGCTTTTTTGTAAGTACTAGTTCTACCTACTTGCAAACCTTGCTTTGTAAATCTTCTTTTTACCTTACCTTTAACTTTAAGAGTTCTTACGTTTCTTACAACGACTTCGAACATCTCTTCTACAGCATCTTTAATCTGTGGTTTAGTAGATCTTGTATCTACTTCAAACACATATTGTCTGCTTTCGGCAAGTGACATACCCTTTTCGGTAATTATCGGTCTTTTTAAAACTATAGCCATAATATTATCTTAGTTTAATACTTGTTCAATTTTTTCTATAGACCCTTTGAATAATAATATTTTCTTATGTGATAGTATATCATAAGTCGATATTTGATCAGCAGGTTTGATATTCAGCTTATTAATGTTTCTTGCAGATTTGAATAAATGTTCGTTATGTTCAGGAATAATGAACAAGATTGAATTATCATTCAATTGCAAATTTTTAATTACATTAGCTATTTCTTTAGTTTTGAATTCATTTAAGTTAAAGTCTTCAACTATTTTAAAGTTGTTCTCTGCTATTCTAGAAGAAAGAGCAGATTTACGAGCTAGTCTATTAACTTTTTTATTCAATTTCTTGTGGAATAACTGTGGTTTTGGACCATGTATCGTTCCACCACCTACCCAAATAGGTGATCTAGTCGAACCAGCACGAGCAGTACCACGTCCTTTTTGCTTCCATGGTTTCTTACCACCACCACTAACTTCTGAACGTACTTTCGTTTTTCTAGTACCTTGTCTTCTATTAGCTAAGTGGAACACTACCGCCATGTGCATAGCTGCTTCATTTGGTGTTACACCAAATACTTCGCTATTCAGCTCAATTGTACCTGCGCTTTGTCCGTCTTTATTGTAAACTTCTGCTTGCATTTTCAAATGCCTATTTGTAAATTTCTAAATAAGAGTTACGTGTACCCGGTACACTACCTTTAATAAGGATAATGTTTTTCTCAGGAAATACGTCAACAACTTCCATATTTGCGATTGTGACTTTGTCACCACCCATTCTACCAGCCATTCTCAATCCTTTCATAACACGAGAAGGATCCGAAGATTGTCCAATTGAACCAGGGTGT
>JAUHXN010000082.1 GCA_030426865.1 bacterium
GTTTATGAAACGTCGGAATTTCTTACAAAAAGTAGCCGCTGGAGGTTTGTTGATGGGTACAGGCGTAGTTCCTCTCCGAGCAGCTACCGATCCCGAAATCACCAAGCTCACCATTGTCAATCAGGTCTTTTATCTTTTGCACAGCAGGCGTGTATATGTAAGTATGATCTACGTGCAGTTGCACGTTGTTCTTCTCGGCAGCTTCTATTAACTTGCGAGCAGTCGCCGACGAATCTGTCAATGGCTTTTCTACCCAAGCGTGCTTACCAGCTCCGAGTGCTGCTAGGGCTATGTCATAGTGTGTATGCACAGGAGTTGCAATAGCAACAGCATCTACCGAATTATCAGCCATTATCTCGGCGTAGTTTGTGGTAGTTTTAGCTTCTGGGTACATAACAGCAAACTTATCTAGCTGTTTTTGGTCGGTATCACAAGCGTAAGCAAGCGTCCAGTCTTTTGATTGGTAGAAGTTCCTTAGTAAGTGATTTCCCCAATATCCGCATCCAATAACTGCAATTTTCATAGATTTCCGATGATTTTTATTTATTTTGATAATACAAAGTTAACGGCTATTCGTATAAAATGAAAAAGATAATACTATAATTATTGATTTTAGTTACGGGGTTTACTACTTTAGTTTCTTAAAAGTTGTATCTAATATTAGTCAGAGTTTTTTTGTAATTTGGATATAAAGGTTTTACAAAAAATATTCTTGAGATACTATGAAAACAATCTTAATCACTTTACTTCTTTTTAGTCAATTCAACTTATTTTCTCAAACCGCCAGAGAATTTTATAATTCTGGTTGGGATAAACATAATACTCAAGACTACAAAGGTGCAATTGACGAATATACTAAAGCCATAGAAGCCGATGAAACTTATGTTTTGGCTTGGTATAATCGAGGTATAGCATACCTGATGCTAAACAAACAAGATGAGGCAATGGATGATTTTGAGGAGGTTCTCGAGATCGATGAAAATTACTTTATGGCTCCATATCAAATAGCAACCTACTATGCTCAAAATGAGGACTATGCTGAAGCTGAAGAATATTACTCAATGGTAATAGATATAAACCCTGATTTCGAAGATGCTTATGTTATGAGGGGACAAATGAGATATGTTTTAGATGAAAAAGATAAAGCGTGCGAAGATTTTGTACACTTACAATCCATGAATAAGAAAAAAGCAGAAGATTACTTATTAAAATTCTGTCCCGACCAAGTAGATAAAATGGAAATATTTGCATTGGACTGGCCAGATGAAGAGAATTGGAGAGTAGCTGATAATCGTAGCAGAGACGGCGTAAACACAATGGACTTATTAAAAGGAGACGAGACTTTCGAAAATTGGACTGAACTTGGTAATATGCAATCACTAATTGGAATAAGGAATGTTGATTTGGAGAAAGGCATGGATCTACTTTTTATAGAAAGCAAGAAAACTTGTGAAAATCCAATTTTGACTTTCTTGGAAAAGGATTTAAAAGCAGAACATCCTTGGATAATGTTCACGATAGACTGTGCAGAATATAAGAATGATGATAATCCCGAATCCCAATTATGGTTTTTAATACAAGGAAAAACCTCTTTTTACATGTGTTTTAGAGCTATGAGGGAAGCAAAAATAGATGAAGAGAATATAGCTAGATTGAGTAAATTCTTTAAAGCTGGTAAAGTTGATTATTTAAAAAAGGATTAAAAAATATTGACCCCTTAAAACTTTTAGTTAATAACTTGAATCAAAATTGAGCGTAAAATCTAACTATGAAAACAACAATATTAATCATCGCTTTTATAATAACTACTACACTACTCGGAGGGGGCTTGACAATAGTAGATAGCAAAATGAGCTTCGAAGAAGCAACCAAAGGAACCAAAGCACCAAAAGAATTATTAGACTCTATTGTTCTACTTGATGTTGTTTACTACTCTACAGACAATAAAAAGCATCAAGGGCAAATACTAGTCCACAAGTCTGTAGAAGAAGACGTAAAGTACTTCTTCCAGATGGCAATGGAAGAGAAATTCCCTATCAAGCAAGTAGTCCCAATAGTAAAATACAAATGGGATGATGATGCTTCTATGAGTGCTAATAACTCATCTGCTTTCAACTATAGATTCATAGCTGGGACTACTCGCTTGTCTAATCATTCATTCGGCAAGGCAATAGATATAAATCCATATTTCAATCCGGTTATATACAAAGACCCACCTAAGACCTCACCCAAAGGTGCGAAGTACATACCCGGAAACCCAGGTGTATTCACTGCTGATGGACGAATAGTAAAAGAGATGAAAGCTCGAGGCTGGAGATGGGGCGGCGACTGGACTTCACTAAAAGATTATCATCATTTCGATAAGCCGTGATAACTTTATTATTAAACTAGAAAGAAAAAGGAAAAGAAACGTAAGAACAGTGATAGCAAGATATTCCCCTCTTTAAGCGTAGCGAAAGAGGGGTGGATCACGCCAAAGGCGTGAGACGGGGTGTTAGAAGAATAAAAAATGTCGAATTGAGTAAAAAAAAAATAAAAATTTAGTTTAAATAATCAGATAGTTACAAATTATGTGGATATGTAAATACCCCGTCAGACACACTGCGTGCGTCTGCCACCCCTTTTCGAGAAAAGGGGAATTTCCTAAGTTCGATAAGCCGTAAACCCATTAATTCTATCTCAATTTAGTAGGTCGTTTATCTTCGTCTTTTATAGTAGCTATTAGAGACTGAACAACTGTTTCAATTTGCTCTAGCATATTGCTATCCGTGATTTCTCCGTTAGTGTTAACTTTCCCTTTGGCGCCTTGTATTAAAAGCTTTGATTCTTCGGGGAGTACTGTCTCAATTGTTGTCATTATTAAGCTCAGCGACTCATAAGCCTTCTCACCAGATGCAGCTGCTATAATCATAGCAACTGGTTTATGTGAGAAAACCGTTGTTGATACGCACCATTCTATAGCATTTTTCAAACTCCCAGGAATACTGAATACATATTCGGGAGTACATAATATAACGCCATCTGCATAATCTATTTTACTTCGAAATTCTATTACTTCTTTTGGGGTATTTTCATCAGTAATACTAGGATTGAAGTGAGGTAGTTTATCTATACCTTCAAATATATCCAATTCTATTACTTTAGAGTAATTTGCTTTTATTTGGTTTAAGATTTGATGGCTAGTAGAGTTGGGTTTCGTACTACCAGAAATGGCTAATATTTTCATTTTTTCTGAAGAAGAAGATACAGATTGTCTATTATTTTAAAGTTGTGATTCTTTACTAAAAATTAACAGAAAAAAGACAGCTAAATTTCGTATATTTGTTGTAGTAATAAAACAAACAAACTAGCTAATATGAAATTTACAAAAGAACAATTGTTACAAGCAAAAACTAGAAGAGATCTCAAAAATATTGCAAATGAGAATGGTATCCCAATCTCAAAGGCACTCAATAAACTGAAATATGAATCAACTCTAGCTCAACTGCAATCTGAATTCGTAGATTTACAAAAGTGGATAGCTAAAAATAAGATGCGAGTAGCCATATTATTCGAAGGTAGAGATGCTTCGGGTAAAGGAGGCTCTATAAAGAGATTCAAAGAGCATTTGAATCCTAGAACATCGCGTGTTGTTGCACTCACAAAACCTACTGAGGTAGAGCAAGGTCAGTGGTACTTCCGAAGGTATATCAAAGTACTCCCTAATCCGGGTGAAGTTGTTTTTTTTGACCGTAGCTGGTATAACAGAGCTGTGGTAGAGCCAGTGATGGGATTCTGTACGAAAAAGCAGTATGATAAGTTTATGATGCAAGTTCCCGAATTTGAACATTTGCTTTACGAAGACAATCACAAGATAATAAAGTTCTGGTTCTCTATTTCTAAAGGCGAACAAGCAGAACGGTTCGATTCACGTTTAAGCGACCCACTGAAACAATGGAAATTTAGCCCAGTTGATATGAAAGGTCAAGAATTATGGGATGACTACACTCATTACAAAGAGCAGATGTTTAGTAAAACACATACTAATTTCAGCCCATGGATAATAGTTAAGGCAAATGATAAAAAACAAGCTCGGCTGGAAAGTATGAGATATATATTATCTCAATTCGAGTACGAAGGAAAAGGGAACTCTGGTATATCATTGTTACCAGACCCAAATGTAGTGATGCGATTTAACAGAAGTGTAATACAATTAGATGTGTAGGAGGGGTAAAAAATGAGTAAAATAGAATTAACAGATGAAGATGTAGAACTATTAAACACAAAAGCAGGTTTAATGTCACTTCTTCGAAGAAAAAAAACGAATTTGAAAAAATCATTAGAAGAAGTCAAATATGCAAACTCTTTCAAAGAGAGACAAGAAGAACTAATTAGACTTCAAAAATGGGTGATAGAAAATGACAAGAAGATTGTCATACTTTTCGAGGGTCGTGATGCGGCGGGCAAAGGTGGAGCAATTAGAAGAGTAACAGAGCATATAAACCCAAGACATTTCAGAATAGTTGCCTTGAATATACCAACTGAAGACGAAAGAAAACAATGGTTTTTCCAAAGATACATTAATAAATTGCCCAAACCAGGTGAGATGGTACTATTCGACAGAAGCTGGTATAATAGAGCAGTAGTGGAGCCAGTAAATGGTTTCTGTACCGATAAAGAATATAAGATTTTTATGGGACAAGTTAACGAATTCGAAAAAATGTTGGTCGAATCAGATACTTATTTGATAAAATTATACTTCTCAATAACTAAAGAAGAACAAGGCAAACGATTTGAAGAGATAAGAAAAAATCCTTCGAAAAGATGGAAGTTGACCGAAGTAGATGAAAACTCACGCAGACTTTGGGATGAATATACTACATATAAGAAAACTATGTTTGAGAAAACGAATACAGAACATGCTCCTTGGAAAATTATTGATGCCAATAATAAACCAAAAGCAAGGTTAGAAGTAATCAATTATATACTAGATACTATACCCTATAAGCAATAATTCTAAATACTCTGTTTATGGACAAACTAATACAGCTAAATACGAATAATATAGAGCAAGAACATATATGCTGTGCTTTTTCAGATAAAAAGTGCACTGATAGTTATCAGGCAAAAAAAGACTGGCTTAAAAAGGAGTTTAGCAATGGCTATGTATTCAGAAGGTTAGATGAAAGGGCAAAAGTATTTATAGAATATGGACCGGCAGAAAAAGCATGGATACCTATAACTGCACCAAATTATCTGAATATTAATTGCTTTTGGATATCAGGAAAATATAAGAAAAATGGATATGGTAAAAAGCTTTTACAATCTGCTATAGATGACGCTCTACAACAAAATAAGGATGGTTTAGTCACTGTGGTAGGGACTAAGAAATATCATTTTATGAGTGATACGAAATGGTTTCTTAGACAAGGATTCGAGGAAGTAGAGAGAATTTCAAGTGGCTTTAGCTTGTTGGTACGGAAGATAAATAGTAATGCAGAAAACCCGCACTTCAATAACTCGGTTAAGAGCGGCGAATGTCCAGATAAAAATGGGTTAGTAGCTTATTATTCTAATAGATGTCCCTATTCGGAATTCCATGCAAGAGAATCACTAATTGAAACTGCCGAAAACAGAGGTCTCCCTTTGAGAATTATAAAGTTAGATACTATGGAAGAAGCCCAAAAAGCACCAAGTCCAGCAACGATATTTAGCCTGTTTCTAGATGGAAGGTTTATGACTACTGATATCAGTGTATGTATGGATAGCCGTTATGATAAAATAATGGATAAACTTAAAAATTGAAATCACAGACTAAGGTATGCCCAGCTTGTAATAGTACATTTGATTGTAATGCTAAAGATATAGATAAGTGCCAATGTAGTAAGATTAGTATTACAAAAGATTCAAGGACAAAAATCGGGAAACTATACGATGACTGTCTCTGCAAAGACTGCTTAATCAAGCTAAATAAATCGAATTAATAAGTTTTAGTACCACGTATTAAAATTGTACCATACTCGGTAATCAAATTATCTACCTTTTGGAATCCAGCTTCTTTCAGCATTATCCAATAGTCATTTTCAGAGAAAGTGTTTCCATTTTCTGTATGTAATTTCAAATTTAGTGAGTACACAACACTATGTAGCGGGGAAGTTCTATCATTATTAATAAAATTCTCGTGAATAATCAGACGACCACCTTTATTCAGAGAGTTAAAACATTTACGCATTATGTCCATATTTTCCCAAATAGTAAACTCTTCAAATAGGAAAGAAGCATAGATTAGGTCAAAACCAGTCTCATATTCATCATCTTTTATAATACCAGATTTTAATCTATAATTATTGGTATTAAGTTTAGCTTGTTCTAAGTATCTCTGAGTGTGAGGTATTACTTTAGGGTAATCAAAAAGTACAACTTCCATATTTGGGTTACGTCTCATAAATTCGATGCTATACATACCTGAGCCACACCCCAAATCCATCATTTTATTTACATTCTTGAGGGTAATCGCTTTGGATACACCTTCGGCTTCGTGATTATAAGATCGATGAACTGAATCAACATAGGCCTCGACGAATTCTTCAGATCTTTCAATATAAAGATTCTTGTATATAGATTTGCCAGAGCGTACTACATCTGTAAGTTTACCCCAACTCTCCCAATTTAGGTTCATGTGGAGCAGTGAACCAAGATAATCGGGGCTAGATTTATCTAAATAACGTATACTATCACTTGTGTTTTTGTAGTGGTTACGATACTTAGTAGTAAATTCAAGAGCGGTAAGAGAATTAAGTAATCTTTCAGTAGTATCTTCGTCTGTTTGTAGTTCATAAGCTACATCTTTAGCCGTTAATTCACGACTTCCTAAAAGTGAGAATACCCCGAGTTCTATCGCTGTAAGCAAAATCTTACTTTGCCTAAATGCACTTGCGACACTAAGTATTTGTGCTTCTGAAAATTTACTTTTGTCTGCTGTTTTCATTACCTTCCTGAAAAGTTACCCCAAGGGTTTTTATTTGTGTAAATCGTTCTACAATTATTAGCAATTAAATATAAATCTGTAACATAAAAAAAGAATTACGTTTTTTTTATTACCTTTTATACTTATTTCATAACCTCTTCGATTTTACTTACTTTAATCGTTAAGTTGTTTCCACTTGTAGATGATTGGAAAACTACTCTATCTAGTAATCTTCTCCAGTTACTAATAAAGTCCTTCAAAGTCTTAAGTCTGTTTTCAGCCAGTTGTTTATCAGGAGCATTAACTAGGAATATGAATTCTGTGTTTCTATTAAAACGCATAGATATTTTCATCTTATTGAGAGCTGCTTTACCTTTTGCTGTAATATCGGTACTATTTGGACCGAATATGTCCAATTCTTCTACAACAACTCCAGGTGCAAGTCCTTTTACTTCGAAAGTGTGATTTATTTCACTATATCCTTCATTCGACTTAGGAGTAAATGTAGATTCTTCTCTATATACATTATCTCCCTTGAATGTTACTTCATAAGTTTCATTCGCTTGGAATAGTTGTTCAAAAGTTCCTGTGTTTTCCAAAGATTTTACAACGAATTTACTTCCAGTTTTAGGTTGGAATTCTATTTCTATACTGATTGGTTGTTTGGTATTAACATCAATTACTTTAGCTTTTACCATTACTTGTTGACCAATATCACCCACCTGAGCATTAATTCCAATTATTGCCAACAAAAATGCTGTTATTACCGTAATAAATTTCATAAAAAGTCCTAAGTTAGTTTTGACACAAAAAAAGTTTTTAAAGATATAAAAATTATATTTTCTTATGAAATTAATACGATTATTTTTTATAATAGTTCTTACTACTGCGTTAAATGCACAGAACACTCCTGATTATCAGCTAAATAAGCCCTTAACAACTGAAAATCTGGACAGGTTAGATTCTATGATAAAAGCTAATGCTCCCGATCCAGGGGCTCTTAACGCTATGATGCAAGTATCTAATACTTTCAATAGAATCGGTAAGGCAATCAATGCTTTCACATGGATGGAAAGATACACGCATCTTTTCCCTAATCAAGAACAAGCTCTTAAAAACAATCTGAAGCAATTCGAGAACATTGCACTTACTCAGTATCCTGATTCCGTTAATAGAGCATTATATGAGAGTTATGCTGTCAAATATGCCCCTTCAGAAGATGCCTATGTCGCATTTATGAGATACATTTCTGATGATATAAACTATGGACGATGGCAAAAAGTTATAAATGAAGTAAAACGATTTGCTCCTGTATTCCCTAACAAGAAGCAACAGTTTAATGATTTGATAGAAATAGTCTCAAGAGAAAAAGAAGGGCTAAGAGTCACAAATCTTGGTAGCAATATTAACACTTTCGTTAGTGAATGGGATCCTAATCCAACTTCTGAAGGAAACCAATTATATTTCTCAGGTAACCCTCGGTCAGGTGGACTTGGTGGTGACGATGTATGGGTATCATCGCTTGTAGATGGCGTATGGCAAACCCCGAAAAATCTCGGTCCGAAAGTAAATGGTGGTCGTGATGAAACAATAGATAATATCTCAGCTGATGGAAACACTCTAATGTTATCAGGGGATTTTATGGGTACATTCGGGCAATTTGATATTTACTCAATTGACAAAGTCGGAGATGACTGGGGTGATTTATATCATTATCCTTACCCGATAAACACAGAATATGTTGATGAAGGTGGTAACATAACTGCAGATAGAAAAGCACTTCTTTTCACTTCTGATAGACCAGGTGGGATTGGTGAATTCGTTCCCCTTAATACTTATGCGAATGGTTCGATTATGGGTAATATGGATATCTATGTTTGCTTTATGACTGATTCTGGTTGGAGTAATCCTGTCAACTTAGGTGATCAAATCAACACTCCTTTCTCAGAAAGGTCACCTTACCTTCACCCAGATGGCAAATCCCTTTACTTTAGTTCAGATGGACACGCTGGTTTGGGAGGTCTAGATGTTTTCAAATCTGTACGTCTAGATGACACATGGACCAACTGGTCAAAACCGATTAATTTAGGAACGGAAATTAATACAATACTCAATGATTGGGGCTATAAGATAGGAATAACAGGAGATAGTGCATTCTTTTCGGGATTCGCTAGGACTAATGGCTATGGACAATGGGATTTGTACTCCGTCACACTTCCAAAAGATGCTCGTCCAGATCCCATAGTAATGATAAGCGGGACAATAACAGATAACAAAGGCAATAGATTGCAAGCGGAGATTATTTGGGAGGATTTGGCAACTGGTGAAATTCTAGGTACTACCAAGAGCAATATGATGAGTGGACACTATTTCATAGCATTACCAGTGGGTAGAAATTACGGTTATTATGTTAAGAAAAACGGCTACTACCCTACTTCGAACAGCATAGACCTTACTAAAAGTAAAGATGGAGACAGTAGAAAAGTTGACATAGAACTAGTCTCAACAAAGGATATGAAAACAAAATCTAGCTCTATAACAATAAACAATATATTTTTCGATTTTGATTCCGCTGTACTCAAAAAAGAATCTACATCTGAGTTAAAAAGACTTATAGATTTTGTCCAAAATAACAGTATTGATAAGATAAAAATCATAGGTCATACTGATAAAGTTGGTAGTAATGCTTACAACCAAAAGCTATCGCTCGACAGAGCTATTTCAGTAAAGAAATATCTTAGTAACCTTCTACCCAAACTTCAAATAACTACTATAGGTAAAGGAGCCACAGTGCCAATAGACAAAATTGACGATTCTAAAAATAGAAGAGTAGAAATTGTGGTTGAGTAGGTAATTCCCCTGTTTTAGAAGATGAGGTGTCAAATTAAAATAAATTACTGAAGAACGAAGCTTAGTCATAGCGTGCTTCACTAACTCAGATTAATTAAAAAAGAGATTTATCATCCTATTTGATAAATGTACCTCTATAAAATTCAGAATTGCTATTAATTTCAATAATGTATTTTCCAGATGGTAAATCAGAAATATTCAAAGTGGTTTCAGTAGTAGATAATTCAAATATTGCCCTACCATTGATATCAAATACACTAATATTCTTAGTCCCCAAAATATCAAAATTGACTTGCTCTTTTGCTGGGTTGGGGTATATATTTATTGGAATTGAAGCTGATTCTCTAACTCTGCTTTCTGTATTTAATTTAAAAATTGATAAATAAGAATTTGCTTTACTAACAGGTGATATTGCGTCTTCTTGATAAGCCCCTTGTGTAGTTGGCAAATCATTTGAGTTGCTTTGACCTGATATTGCTATAGTTCCATCTTCTCCTATACTGAAAGCTCTAACAGCTTCCTTATCGCCGCCACCATAGTATGTACAAAACT
>JAUHXN010000083.1 GCA_030426865.1 bacterium
AAGCAATATATCTAGAAGATTTAGAAAGTGAGCAAAGCTATAGAAATGTGATAGAAAGACAAGTAAGAGAAGTACTTAAGAGAAATTCTGACAACTCTGCAATTCCTGTTTATGCTATACCACTAAGTTCATTTTTTAATACTAATGCTTATTTAATCTATGATAAAGGTTCGATAATTCATAATCAAATGAGACTAAACTTAGGTGACGAACAATTCTTTAGAGTACTGAAAGAAATTCTAGAAGAGTTTAAATATAAATCTATAACTACTGCTGAATATAAAGATGCGTGGAAAGAGAAAGCAGTTAATCCACTTGTTGATATTGATACATTCTTTGAGCAATGGGTCTATAAACCAGGATATCCTGACTTTGAAATAAAGACTAAAGTAACTATTCTTGATGAGAATAAATTCGATGTATATGTGAATCTAAATCAAATACAGAAAGATAATCTATTAGTTAATCCAGATGTAACGGACATATTCGAAACTCCAGTAAGGTTTAAGCTATACAAAGATGAAGATAATTATGAATTAAGCGAAGTTTTTGTGAATAAAGAAAAGAATCAAACTTTCTATTTCGAGAATACTTTTTTCCCTGTTAAAGTAGAAATTGATCCTGTCAGTGTACTTCATAATACATTTAGTTCTGTGATTACCTCTGTTCAATTAGAAGATTATGTAGGTGATTTGGAATTGTATCCTAATCCATCGACAGAAGGAATTTCACAGTTAAATATGAATATAAAAAACACAGTCCAGAATGCCAATATTGAGTTAGTTGATTTACTTGGAAATAAAGTACAAACAATTTATAGTGGAAGATTGAACCCAATTAGTATAGGTTACAAAATATTTACAAATGGGCTAGCAAAAGGTATATACATAGTAAATATCAATTTAGATGGGGTTAATACGTCTAAGAAATTGATAGTTCAATAATAAAAGAATAGAATAATTTTGAAATAAGGAAAAATGTCCTTATGTTTGTAGTCTAATGATCGCGGGGTGGAGCAATAGGTAGCTCGTCGGGCTCATAACCCGAAGGTTGCAAGTTCGAGTCTTGTCCCCGCTACTAAAAGAAAATCCTTTCTCTTAATTGAGAAAGGATTTTTTTTATTTTACTTTGATTTTAACTCTAATTAGAGGGACAGAATTATTAGTTAATATTCAAAAACTGTACAGTCTTTTCTTCTTCCAAACTAACAACCTCAATTTTATAAACTCCTGGTAGCATATTATTAGTTTTGAATATTAAATTATTAGCTGGTTCGAAATTAGTCTCGTAACTTCCACCGTTAATTCTGGTAAAGTTTACTTCTAATATATTACTATTATCTGATTGAACTTCAACTACATTTTTCTTTGCATCGACATTGACATTTACTGCTGCAAAAGTAGAAACACTAGTGAATGCTAAAGCTGCTAATAGAACTGTTAATTTTTTCATTTGATCTTCTCTCATTTTGATTATTAATAATTATCTTATTTCTAAAAACGAGAAATTGAATTAAAAGTTCTAAAGAAAATAATAAAAAATTAGAAATAGCAATTTTAATAACACTGTAGTTTAAAAATAAAATTACTTGACATTATAACCACAGCTTTCTATTGCTTCGTTTATTACTGACTTGTCTATATTACCAGAATAGAACGCTTTACCACTAGATAAGTCAACTTCAACATTATCTATTCCATTTACTTTAGTAAGCGAGTCTGTGACTGTGGCTACGCAATGATTACAAGTCATACCTTCGACTATTACATAATTGCGATTATCTATAGCTTTATCTCGTTTGAAGTATTTAGATCCATACTTTCGGTAAAGAGACGATACTACAAGTATAGTAAATATTGCAGCAAGTACGATTTGAATTTCATAAGGAATTAGACCTGAGTGCTCATGATGAGCATGAGTTGCTAATTGTTTTTGCGGATATATTTCTAAGTAATTGAATACAAAATCTAGAAGGTACCCAAAACCTATTGACATAATTATCATTGCGAAAAGATAATATGATATTAATTTCTTACCCAAACTCTTCGAAAGTATTCCAATACTAGCTGCATTAGTCGCTGGACCGACAGCTAAGAAAACAAAGGCAACTCCGGGTGAAAACCCTTTTAGTATTAATGAAACTGCTATAGGTATAGATGCAGTAGCGCAAACATACATCGGTACACCTATTAGAATCATTACTATCATTCCTAGAATACCAGATTTCAAGCCAGTACCTTCTAAAAACTCAGTTGGGAGAAAATAAGTAATAGCTCCGGCTATAACCAAACCTATAAGAAACTCAACCACGATATCGTCTAGAAAATCGGCAAATGCGTATTTAAGAGATGTTTTAGCTTTCTTGGAGAAAGGTATGTTTGCCTTGCCATCAACCATTTTCGGGGGAGCTGTTATTACGTCCAAAGAGAGTTTTTTCTTTTCTGGTTTAGCCTTTTCTTTGTTAGTAACGTTAATAAATAGACCTCCTAGTATCCCCATAATGAGAGCAGAAATAGGTCTAAATATACCAAATACAGGCCCCATCATACCATAAGTAGCTATAATGCTATCAATACCTGTTTGTGGTGTTGAAATTAGAAAAGATGTTACAGCACCTTTCGATGCCTTGCTGTCAGCCATATATACTGTAGTAGGAATTACTCCGCAAGAACAAAGAGGTAATGGCACACCAAATAATGCTGCTTTGAATATTGACCAAATACTATCTTTTCCTATCTGTTTTTTAACAAATTCTTTGGTCATATAAATATTCAAGATAGCAACGAATGCTAAACCAATCATTAGATAAGGAGCCATCTCGATGAAGAGTATATAAATCTCGTAGAGGAAATCAGTAATCATTTTTCTATCGTTTTATTTATTTTATTAACGAACTAAGTGAACGTGTATTATCAAAGACACTATTTCAAAAATATAATGACAATGATAGTCAATATTATTATATTGTAAGTTCAAATTATAAAAAAAGAGAACCAAATAAATGAAAGATATAAAGGAAATTGCAAAAAAAGCTGGGATAAATGAAGATGAATTGGAATTGTACGGCAATACGAAAGCAAAAATAAAACTAGACGTAAATAAGCGATTAGAGAGTGAGAAGAATGGTAAGTATATACTAGTTACTGCAATTACACCAACCCCATTAGGAGAAGGCAAAACTACGACGTTATTAGGGCTTACTCAGGCATTTGGCACTGCACACAACAAAAATGTAATAGCATGTATCCGCCAACCTAGTATGGCACCAACATTCAATATAAAAGGCGGTGGAGCAGGAGGCGGTAAGAGTTTAGCTATACCAGTAGATGAAATAAACCTTGGTTTAACGGGTGACATACACGCCATAGGTGCGGCACATAATCTTGCAATGGCGGCACTCGATACTCGTATGTGGCACGAAACTAGACAAGACGACGAGGCACTGAAATCTCGTGGTATAGATAAGCGATTAGATGTTGACCCAAGTACTATTATCTGGAATCGCGTTGTAGATGTATGTGACCGTTCATTGCGAAATATTAATATAGGTTTGGATGATACAGAAGCAAGAGGAGGTGAACCGAGTGATATATTCCCTCGTAATACTCTTTTTGATTTAACAGTAGCTAGTGAGTTAATGGCTATTTTGGCATTAGCAACTGATTTGAAAGATCTACGAGAAAGAATTGGGAGAGCAGTTATTGCACTTTCAAAGTCGGGGGAACCTATTACTCTTGAAGATTTACAAGTAGCAGGTGCAGTTACTGCATTATTAATTGATGCTATCAAACCTACTTTAGTTCAGACATTAGAAGGACAACCTGTATTTGTTCATACTGGACCTTTTGCAAATATAGCACATGGTAATTCTTCGATTATAGCTGACAAAATCGCACTGAAATTAGCTGACTACGTTATTACAGAAGCTGGATTTGCAGCAGATATGGGAATGGAAAAATTCTTTAATATTAAGTGTAGATATTCTGGATTGTCACCAGATGCTGTTGTAATGGTTGCGACCGTACGAGCATTGAAATTACATGGAGGTGGACCGGCAGTTTCTCCTGGTAAACTTGACCCAGTCTATACGTCTGAGAATTTGGAATTATTAGAAAAAGGATTAGCTAATTTGGGCGCTCATATTAAGAATGCAAGGAAATATGGTGTTTCAGTGGTAGTCGCTATAAACCAATTCCCCGAAGATACGGCAGCAGAAGTAGAAATGATACGAAAATACTCAATTGAAAATGGCGCATTAGATGCCGTAGGTACAACGCATTTTAGCGAAGGTGGTATCGGTGCTTCTAATCTTGCAGAGGCCGTTATAAAAGCAGCAGAAACTGGATCTAATTTTAATTATTTATATGATTTGGAAATCCCAATCAAAGATAAAATAGAAACTATAGCTAAGGAGATGTATGGTGCTGATGGAGTGGAATACTCAGAAAAGGCAGAGAAACAAATTGAAAATTTTACAAGATTAGGATATGATAAAATCCCAATTTGTATGGCTAAAACACCATTGAGTATTAGCCATGATGCCCGTTTGAAAGGAGTTCCAACAGGATTCACAGTACCTATTTCAGAAGTCAGAGCAAGTGTTGGTGCTGGGTTTTTGTATCCATTGACTGGAAGTATTAGTACTATGCCCGGACTAGCCACTCGTCCTTCGTTTATGGATATAGATGTAGATACAGATAATGGTGTGATTACAGGGTTGGAGCATTAGACCTGTACTATAGAATATGTAGAGACGTATTGCATACGTCTCAATCTATGTACTGTCACACAGTGGTAGTGTAGCTTAAACTTCTGTTGAGCGATGTCGAAGGATGGGGTCTAGGAACATTAAACTCGTTACTATTAAAAGCAAATATAGATCAAAAATTTAAACATTTAGACAGTTATGAAAATCACTCTTTTAGCATTAATCACGCTTCTCACACTCAATATCACTTATGCCGATGTTATAACAGGACGAATAGTAGATTCCAAGACCAAGGAATCAGTAGTCTCTGCTTCAGTTCGTCTATTAGGTACTAGCAAAGGTACTTATGCTAATAGAGAGGGTATCTTCAAGTTACCGGGGGTAAACAAAGGAGACAAATTAAAATTTACAGCTATTGGCTACCAAAGCGAGACGGTCGTTATCAGTAATGAGACAAATCTTGATATAAAGCTAGTTCCTGAAAGTGTTAAAATGTCTGAAGCTACTGTTACTGATGAAATAGCCGTAGAGGAAATTATTAAAAGAGCCGTAGCTAACAAAGAAGCGAACCAAAAGAAAATTAAGACCGTAGAACAGTCTCTATTTTCGAAAGTAAAAGTAGAATTAGGTGGAGCATTATATGAATTCGAAAATCCATTACCTGGTACAGGAGATAAAGAACTTGAAAGAGATTTATGGGAAAATATAATAGCAGAGACTTATTCTAAAAGTTATAAAGACTTTGAAAAGAAAATCTCAAAAGATGTAATTATAAAGCGACGAAATACTGCAAATTTCAAACCTGAGTATAATCTTATTTCTTTATCTTCATTTGTTAATTTTTATGCTGACGAAATTGGAATAAATAACACGCGCTTTACGAGTCCACTTAGTGAAGATGCTCTAGATGAATATGAGTTCAAACTTATTTCAAGAGAGTTGTATGACGATAAATTTATTTATGTAATTGAATTTATATCGGTAAGTAATGTTTATCCGGGGTTTGTTGGTACTATGAGCATTTTAGAGGAAAGCTATGAACTAACTTATATCAAGGCAAAACCAACAAGCGATGACCTAATTGAGTTTATATCTAATATAGAATTTGAAGAGAAATTTGAGAAAATGAATTCTGATTATTGGTATCCAACTCTACTTAATACTACGGGTCAACTAAAGGTTGAATTACTCGCAGGGATGTTCGATTTCACTGCTACAGCAAGTGCTATGACAGTAGTTGAAGATTTGAAAATCAATCAACCATTACCTGACTCTATATATAAAAATCCTGAAAGAAGAGTAGTAGCAGCACCTGATGCAGATAGTGCTGCAACCGAGTTTTGGGCAAATAGCTCTTTAATCAATACTACTGATAAAGAACGTGAAATTTATACAAAAACTGATTCGTTAGCTAAGGAGTTTGCTGCCTTAGATAGTGTTAGAGAAGGCAGTTTTAAGTTCGACTACTCCCCATATTTAAGACTAAACAGAGTAGATGGTTTCACTATTGGAATTTCTCCAATGTTAGAAATTAGTCGCTACTTCAACCCAGAATTCTTTGGTGCTTATGCTATAACTTCGGATAATTGGTACTTTGGGGCTAAAGCTAAATCAAGAATATTAGACTATTTACAAGCTGATATTGGTTTCGAAAGAAACACTAACCCATTATCTGTTAATAACAACTCTGACATCTTGCTATCTTCTGCCACATCGCTATTTGTACGTGATTATTATGATTGGTATTTATCTGATAGAGTTGATGGTGGTCTAAACTTCAGATATGATAATTTAACACTTAGAGCAAGTTATAGAAACGAGTTAATAAGTAATATACCCAATAATAATCCGAAATTATTTTCGCAATATAAATGGCGAGAAAACCGTGTGATTGATGAAGGTCGATACGAGCAATATGGAATTGCGGCGGCATATAATAATGGTGGTAATGTAAAACATAGTCGATTAGAATATAACCTCAGAGCTGAATATCAGATGGGTAGTAACTTGTCAACTAACGAGAACTATGATTATCTTTTCGGTGAGGTAGGAGCGGCTGTTCCTATTATTAATACTGGTTTTGAACCAGGAAACATATATGCTACTATCAAAACTGGAATATCGAATGATATGCCGAAACACTTACTCTATAGGATGAATACTCAAATAGTAGTATTCAAGATAAGAGATAGATTCTTATCACCAGACTACACTAGGTTTGGAGGTTCAGAATTTTTAGAAATACATACTGGGCTAGACTTTTCAGACTTACTATGGAGGGCTATAGGTTTACCGAAATATAGATCCCGTGGATTGGGTTTAGAGCTGAACTACTCCGCTGGTTACTATAAGCAAGACGAGTACAATCTATACAGTGGCACAAACGAGAAATTTTACAATGAAGTTGGGTTCAACATTACTAAAATACCTACATTTATCAGTCCACTTATCCAACTAGAAGCTGGCTTCCGTTGGGGTATAGGAGAGTTAGGTAATGGAAACTTCGGATTTGGTATAAATGTATCTTCGCCTTTGTTTCAGTAGATAGATGATGATAACAATTAAAATATGAATGAATATGTCACAGCGAGGACTGAAAGGACGTGGCTATCTTTTAAGTCAGAACCACTGATTACTCAGATTAAATGAATTTAGAAAGGGATTTACTATAGTGAATGATATGTCGAAAAAAATATATCTGATAAGTGGATTGGGTGCCGACTATAGGATGTTTCAGAATCTAGATTTATCTGGGTTTGATTGCGACTATATTGAATGGATAGAACCTTTAGAAAAAGAAACACTAGTTGACTATTCGCGAAGACTCACTCAACAAATTCAAGTTAAAAACCCGATTTTGATTGGCCTTTCATTTGGAGGATTAATAGCTGTTGAAATATCGAAATTGATTGAGGCTGAGAAAACCATTCTAATTTCTTCTATGAAATCAAAACTTGATATTCCATTGTATTATAGAGCGTTAGGTAAATTAAAGATACATAAAGCATTTCCTTTTGAGCTAGTTAAAAAATCTAATTCTCTTAACAATTGGCTTTTTGGAGCAAGTGCAACCAATGAGAAATTACTCTTAAAAGAGACTATCGTTAATACTGATTTAAAATTTCTAAAATGGGCTATAAATAGTATTATAACTTGGTCTTCTGAAAGTATCCCAGACAATATATTACAAATTCATGGTAATAAGGATAGATTGCTTCCTTTTAGTAACGTTAATGGCGCTTCAGTTATTAAAGATGGAGGACACTTTATGGTGTTGAATAAATCTGGTGAAGTGTCCAAATTAATTAGAAACTCTTTAATTAGTGTTAAATAAAAGATAATTATTATCCCCACTCACTTCCTTCCTTCTGTATGACTTACATAAAAAAAAGACCACTTTCTTAAAAGTAGTCTTTTTTCATTTTCGATTTTCAAGCTTATATTACTTGTCTTCAACTTTGATTTCTTGTAATCTTGCTTCAGTGAAACTATATTTCTCGAATAGATTATAAGCTCCGAATAGTACACCGCTGAATAATAATGTAGAAACTAAGTTCCAATTAAAGAATGGAATTGCTGATGAATATGAAAGCATAAGACCATTTAGACTTTGATCATACATACCACTGAAAGCCCATACAGAAAAGTTAGTTACTACAAAGAAAATAACAGATGATGCAATTGCATTAGTTGCTACTGATTTACTACTTTTTCTATTCAATTTCATTCCCATATACATAAATACTCCTAAACATAAGTAAACTGCAATCATCGATTCATGCAGACCTAATACCAAATCAGAAATAAATACTGCTGCTATTGGAACAGCTAATGCAATCTTCTTGCTCTTGAAAATAGCACCACCGAATAAAGCTATTGCTAATATCGGGGTGAAGTTAGGGGGGTGAGGTAAAAATCTTGATAGTAATGCTACAACTAAAATTCCAAACCCAAATAATATTTCTTTTTTCATAATCTTTTTAATCTTATAATTTTAATTCTTATATTAAAACAAAAATACATTGTTTAAGCTAAAAAACCTAAAATGTTAATCAATTGTAATCTATTATGAGAAAAATCAATCTTGTCTTTTTATTAATTATCAATTTAATATTACTTTCTTGCTCTGATGACAATACCACATCTACTGGTCCTTCTGGCCCCGAATGTTTGATATCAGCAGTTACAGATAGCTCAACCAAATACACAACAATTACTTATTGGAACGATAAAGTTTTGAAGATTCACAACTATAACTTTTCGAATGGTCAAATTGGTGATTTGAAAAATTCTGTAGAATATGACCGTAATTTTTTAGATGAATTTAAGAGTATAAGATATCTCGATGGTAGCGGAAACCTTGAAGGGGTTGATTCTATTTCTTATAATTCGAAAGGGTTAATTGATGAGATAATCACTTATAATACTAATTTCGAAAGATTAAAAAGAGTTACACTTGGTTACGATAACTCGAATAATTTGATTGAAGAAAGAGTCTTTAATTTCGATATAAACTGGATTATTAAAATTGAAACAGAATATATATATGATAGCGATAACAGAGTAGAAACCTCTGTTCGTAAACAAAAGACTTCAGGCGATGACCTCATAGATTCTACTTTCTATACTTATGATAATATGAAGAATATAGAATCCACAACAAGGCTTTATACTCCTTTCAAAAAAAATAATTTCTTAACTGTTGAGAATGTATATTACTTAAGTAATGGTGAAAGATTCACAGATACAGAAACCTATGAATATGAATATAATGAAAAAGGTTACCCTATTAAAACTAAGATAACCTCATCAATACCAGAAATTGGTATAAAATATCAATATCACATTATGGAATGTGAATAGTATTCGTAATTACGAATATCGCTTTATTAGTTCGTTGATTATCTCTTTTGAAGAATCAGTAATTTTGATACCTGGTCCAAAGACTTTGAATACTCCATTATTGAATAGGAAATCGTAATCTTGCTTAGGTATAACACCACCTGCTATTACTAGGATATCACCTCTTCCATATTCTTTGAGAAGTGTTACTAACTTAGGTAATAGTGTTTTGTGCCCTGCAGCTAGAGTGCTTATTCCAACTATATGTACATCATTTTCTATACATTGTTTTGCTACCTCTTCTGGAGTTGAGAAGAGTGGCCCTACATCAACATCAAATCCTAAATCAGCAAAGGCTGTAGCAATTATCTTAGCACCTCTGTCGTGTCCGTCTTGTCCCATCTTAGCGACTAATATTCTAGGACGGCGACCTTCTAACTCGTTAAACTGATCAGATAATTTTCTAACTTCTTCTATTTCCTTCTTGTTATTATTTTCTCTTCCATAAACACCGCTTATTGTCTTAGTCATCGCCTTGTGTCTCCCTGATACTTTCTCTATTGCTGTTGATATTTCGCCAAGTGTTGTGCGTTCTAGGGCTGCTTCTACAGCGATCTCAAGTAAGTTGCCTTCGCCAGTTTCGGCTACCTCAGTTATTTTTGCTAATAGATTCTCTAC
>JAUHXN010000401.1 GCA_030426865.1 bacterium
CAATCAAAATTGATGATTTAGAGCTTACTAGAACTAAAAATAGAAAAGAATTTGAAAAGAAGGTGAGCAAAATTCGAAATAAAGTTGGAATGCCTTTTATAAATTCTATTGAAGAAAATAAATTGGATCAAGACTTTAAGCTTAAAGCACATAAACTTAGAACAAAAGTTGGAATGTTATTTCAGGGATTGAACCTCTTCCCTAACTATAATGTCTTAGATAATATAGTAATTGCACCTATGATTGTACAAGGTAAAAATGTAGAGAATACAAAGCAACATGCAATCAAATTACTCACTAAAGTAGGCATGGAAGATTATATTGACCGAATGCCAAATCAATTATCAGGTGGACAAGCACAAAGAGTAGCTATAGCTCGTGCTTTGGCTATGACTCCTAAAGTAATGCTTTATGATGAACCTACTTCAGCACTTGATCCTGAATTAGTTGATGAAGTAATTAAAGTTATGACTGATTTGAACAAAGAAGGTATGACTCAAATAGTAGTAACCCACTCAATGAATTTTGCGAAAAACGCTTCAGATATTGTAGTCTTTATGGATAAAGGAGAAATTATTGAGATGTCTCCACCGGAAGAAATGTTTTCAAACCCTAAGGACAGTAGAACTAGAGACTATCTAAAACTATTGGCTATATAAATTATGAAATCATTTCTATATTCCCTTTTATTATTTGTACTAACACTTAGTCTTTATTCTCAAGAGAAAGATGTTCTACGATGGGCTGCAGATGCTGAGAGTGGAGCACCTTATGTTTTCCAAGACCCTAGAATTCCTACAAAACTAATTGGATTTGAAGTAGATATAATAAATGCAATTTCTAAAGAATTAGAAATTGACAACAAGCATTTCCAAAATCAATGGGACGGATTAATACCTGGATTAAAACGTAATGACTATGATTTAGCAATCAATGGGTTAGAAATTACAGAAGATAGAAAAAAGGAAGTCGCATTTTCTATCCCCTACTATATAACTTTCCAACAAATAGTTGTCCGAGTAGATTCCAAAGATATTGAGGATTTGAATGGTTTAGAAGACAAAATTGTTGGGACTTTAAAAGGGTCTTTGGCAGAACGTATCTTAAAAGAGCATGGAAATATAAAAGTTAAAACTTATGACAGTGAAGCAAGTTCTTATGAGGATTTAAAAAACAGACGTTTAGATGCAGTTTTAATAGATGAACCAGTAGCAAAGTACTATGCAGGCTGGAATCCAGCTTTGAAGTTGACAGGTGAGCCAATAGGTGAAGTTGTATATGGTATAGTTATGAGGAAGCAAGATACGTTGCTTCATACACGTATCAATACTGCTATTACTAAATTAATTACATCTGGCAAATTAAGAGAAATATTAGAACAATGGGATATGTGGAACTATATGGTTGCATTATATCTTGATGACAAATCCACTTCTAATATAAAACCAGTCAAGTATGAAGCATTTCTAGAATCTCGAAAAACAGAGCTATCATTTGATGATTATATAGAAAGATATATTAGTTATATGCCAATCCTAGGTGAAGCGGCTATAACTACAATAATACTTTCAATACTCTCAATGATATTAGCAATTGTATTAGGTTTAATCATAGCCTTAACTCGTGTTTATGCACCTAGACCTCTTTCATTTCTCGCAACTTTGTATATTGAAGTTATACGTGGAACGCCACTATTAATACAACTATTTTTCATTTATTATGCCTTACCAAGTATTGGTATAAATATGGACCCTTTTTCTGCAGCTATTCTTGGCTTGGGACTGAATTACTCTGCTTATGAAGCTGAAAATTATAGAGCTGGTTTATTCTCTGTACCTAGTGGCCAAATGGAAGCAGCTGTCTCACTAGGTATGTCAAGAAGACAAGCACTGAAACATATTATTATTCCTCAAGCAATAAGATTAGTAATACCTCCTGTTACAAACGACTTTATTTCATTATTAAAAGATACTTCGTTGGTCTCTGTAATAGCTATGGCTGAGTTAACAAAACGTTATCTCGAATTATCAGCAACTTATTACGATTACATTGGTACAGGCATTATAGTAGCTATAA
>JAUHXN010000402.1 GCA_030426865.1 bacterium
TTTAGCTAGATAACATAGCAATTTTGAATAATTGAAAAAGTTTTCTTTATTCTAAATTGTTTCCAAACTATGCCCTTGTATTACTAATATATCAAATAGACCCGAACAAATTACATCTTTTGTTTTTAATTCTTTTTCACCATTCCAATGATCGCTAAGAGTAGCGCCACCTGCCGTACTTTTATTAGTTATCAATTTTACTTTGGTGCTATCAGAAATTAGGGATACCAGATGAGGCATATTAGAAATTGAAGTATAGCTATTGCCAACAAATAATACACGTAAAGTGTCTTTTTCAAATTGGGCTATTGATTTGCTATAAGATCCGAAAATGATGATTAGGATAATTAGATGCTTAATGTAATTCATAGATCTTTAGAATTATTTGATTTATTTACAAACCTGTAAATAAAGTACAAAGGGATTAATGTGAATAATCCAACAGTACTTTTCACAATACTGAATATAACAATTCCAGCCATCACTCCAATAAGCAAAGCATTGATTACAGGGGTTGATTTAGTTTTCTTTGTTTCTCCCATTCGTAATTTGCCTTCTTTTTCTAAATTCTCAATTTCTTTTTTATTATTTACTTGTTGTAACCAAATTAGATTAGAGAGAAATAGTTTAGTTGATTCAACCATTAAATCAATCCAAATATCAGGTTTTTCAATTGTAATTCCAATTTCAAGTAAATCAGAATTACCAGAATAAGCTCCTTTGAAAACTAATTTATCTTTTTCATTTATTTCATCAAATAAAGTTGAGAACAACTGATAATCATGTTCGTTTATTTTGAACCTGCTATCCAATTCTTTCCCATTTATTCTTAGTCTTATGCCTATAGTATGAATGCCATTAGATTCAGAAACGTTTAGAAAGTAGATTTCTCTTCTTTGATAATGACGCATTTTGTTTAGTTCATTTGAAAATTCGATTTCAAAATCATTCGATAACGGTTCTAATGTTTCTAAGTAATATTCGGAATCAAATGAATTGAAATCAGGGAAGTCGTGCCCTTTTGCTATCAAATTATCTTTGTAATATATCTCATAATGAATTACAAGTTTAGAAATCTCTTCTTTTCTAAAAAAATCAATCCATCTCCTCTCAGAATCCAAATCTTTTTTAAAAACTAATCTTATACTATTAGGTACTAACTTTTTAAAATTGATTAGTTTAAGTTCAGATGAAGTTTCATAATCTAAGTATTCTGATGTTTCTATTATTGAACCGATAGGCGAAGCTTTTATGATTTCTATAAAAAATTCATTTTTCTTCATATTTAACATGCATTATGAGTTTTAGTAATTATTTTCTAGTCAAAATACTTATACGAAATCAAATATCTAACAATCCCTAATCACATTCCTAACAACACCCCAGATAGAGAATTCATCTAGGTCAGTAACTCGTATGTCTTCGTAGTCTTCGTTCTCAGAACGGAGGATAGTTTTTTCGTCTTTAAATATTATTCTTTTCACAAATGGCTTCCCATTCAATGCACCTACGACTATGGACTCGTTGGAGATAGGGTAATTACTATTCACTAATACCTTATCACCTGAGTTTATCCCGATATTAATCATTGAGTCACCTGAAACTTCAACTATAAATACATAACCATCTTCGTCAAGAATTTCTTCATTTAAATCGAATTTGGTTCGGGTCAAACTTTTCAGAAAGTCCGTGTTGTTAAGTATTTTGGTTGATTTATTGCGTTTCTGCAACCTCGAGTATAAAGTCATTAATACATAGAAAAATAGTTTAACATACAAGTTTAACTACATTTACTATGCCATTTTTAACTATTGGGGATTCATAGGATTATGGGAGGGGCGTTTCAGAGTCAACTTATAAGTTGACAAAAAGGTAAAAAAGTAAAAGGGATATGTTTACATATTTGGGAATTTTTAATAAATTATCATATTCATAAATTACATAAAATTAAAACAAATCTAGGTGTATTTTAGTTAGCCTTTGTGTTGATATTTTCAATACATGAATGACGAGTCGTCATTCACAATTTAATGGTTTACTATATTCTATATAATTAAAACCTATGATGAATATTC
>JAUHXN010000084.1 GCA_030426865.1 bacterium
ACAAACTTAATGGAATGGGACCAGAGGGGTGATGTCATGAGTAGAAATGCGAATATGATAAATAGCTTTTTCATTAGTCTATAAACTCGATTTTGATGTAGGAGTTAATTGGGTCATAAGTTTCCATAGACCATGTTTCGTAATGTCCAGGGCAAAATATATTATATGATTCTTCCTTATTATAATAATAGCTGGAGGGTAAATCATCGAAATGAAATAGAAAAACTAACCCATTATCTAGATTGTATTTAGAATTATCTGTTAAATTGAACTGTGATTTGAATGTGTCGTGATGATCTTCATCACCACGTTCATACCATTTATCATGTTGATTTAAATAGAGTAGATTGCTAAAAGTCTGATTCAGAGTATCAATCTCGAAAGTTAAAATTCTTTTATCAAATCTATCACCATAAGTACTTTTTTCATAGTATTTTGTTAGATTTATAATTCCATTTCTTATAACTAAAGTATCAATGAAAGTATCCTTGTAATTAATCACCTCTACTCTACTTATATCATGCCAGTTATGTTGACGATTCAAATAATTAAGCACAAGACCAACTACATTTAGTGTAACTTTGATTCTCGTTCCATCAAAACCGGTTGGTAGTGAAGTCATATCAACTATTATTGTATCTATTTCCATTCGTTTTGAGTAATAATATTTCGGCTTGAACCCCTCACAGTATATTGTAAACCGATAGTCAAATTGTGATTGGGTACTATTCTCCTTTATAAGTGTTGGTAGATATGTTTGTGTAAGTGATATCTCACTACCATTCCCTCCACCAATTTTTGAGAATTTATGAGTAGATGAGCCAATCGATATGAAGTATAGTCCTTGGTTAAGGCCAGCTATATTAAGGTTGAAATTATGTTTTCCAATTCCGAATTGCTCACTCTGAGAATAGAGCTTTCTGCCTTCCAAATCGACTATTGTAATTGTAGCTCTTGATAGATTATTAGATACAAACTCAATATTCAGAATATCATTAGTGGGGTTGGGGTATAGACGAACGTCACTATAATCATTATTCAATTCAACTGTAGTTACAGTTTCCAGATGGACAGAACTCGAAACAATAGTTGTGTCTTTACCGGTGTTCATATTGTACACATTAATGCTGTCAATTTTTACAGGAACTTTGTAATATGGGTCATTCGCTACAAAGTGATACGATTCGGAGTGCAGTGAACTTCCAAATATTAATACTAAAGCTATTATTATGAATAAGTTTTTCATATTGTGTCTCCTTTATAATTATAAAGACACATGAACAAGAAAAACGTCTCAAGAATGACAAAGTTTTTTTTACAATATGAAAATCAACTAGTCTCTTGGTATATTTTTATCGTCAACTTTTGTTGAGGTTTTTAGCTCATGGTTGAAACGAAGATCGTAGTAATAGTCAGCCTTAGGAAGCGGTATTACCATAGCGCCTGTCTTGTCTATGAACCCAACTTGTTCTCCATCTACTGCCCAAGCTAATCCATTTTCTCCAAAGCTTTCAGCATAATCAAAATTCTTACTGAAAAGGAATTGCCCTGTCGAATCTATATACCCCCAACGACTATCAAACATTACTACTGCAGCTCCATTTTTGAAACTTTTTGCATGGTCAAATCTAAAGTCTGTGAGTTTTAATCCATTTTGGTTTATCATTGCCCATTTCATAACATAGTTACCATCATAGTAACCTGCCATAGTGCGGTTTTCATTCATATTATAAGCTTCATCAAATATTTTCTGTACTGCTATAACACCATATTTATTGATAAATCCAATTTTTCCTGTTGCAGTATCAGCGACTCTAGCTAATCCATTGCTGAAGTTAGAAGGTATATCAAGTATAAAGTCTATCTTTTGATTGCCTTGCTTATCTATAAACCCTACTTTGAATCTATCATTAGAAACAGCTGCCAATCCTTCACTAAAGGCATAGCCGACTATATTCTCATCCAACTTTATAACCATCTTACCAGAGTGATCGATATAACCTCTTTCTCCATCTTTCATTACATAAGCCAATCCTTCGCTAAAACTAAGAGCATCCCTATATTCTATATTTTTTACAATTTTCCCTGTCGAATCTATGATACCAAAATCATACATCTCTTCTTTCGGATTAACAGGGTTGAATATAACGGCTTTGCCTTCGTTAAATGGAACTCCTTGTTCGGCACTAGTCTTTATTTTAATTTTGCCCGTTTTATCAAAATAGACCCAGGTTAGCTTTCTATCTAATACAACTTGAGCACCTATCAAACCTTCCGAATAGCCGCCAACATCTGTTATACCACCGGCTCTGAATAGTTGCTTACCATCAGTATCAATGAATGTCCATTCTTCACCTTGCTTATATGCAACAAGAGGAGTTTGGGTAAAAGTATCGTATGTGAATAGAATTGTTAGTGCAATTAATAGAGTAAATTTCATTTTCATATTATACATATAGTGTGTTTTTAGATTGCTTAATAATACGGAAAAACAATGAATTAGTTAAGTATTATGCCATTTACGAATATAAGACTTCTAAATTGATTAAATTTTGCGTATTTTTGCAACTTACGTACATTTAATTAAATCAGAAAGTTATGGCAAAAGAATTAAGCGTTTTGTTTGTTACCCCAGAAGTTTTCCCTTTTTCAAACGAAACTACTATTGCAGATTTTTCTTATTCATTCACCTTAGCTCTTCGTGAGTTAGGCCATGATGCAAGAATTATGATGCCCAAATTTGGGAACGTCTCGGAAAGAAGAAATAGAATACACGATATAAACAGGTTAAAAGAACTTACATTCGATATGGGCGGCGAACAGATAGTTGGCTCTATCAAATCTTCTTCTATAAGCAACTCACGTAACAAAGTTCAGGCCTATATAACAACGAACCAAAACTATTTTGATTCGTTCAAAGGTGCTTATCACGATCAAAAGACTTGGGAAGAACACCCAGATAGTTTAGAAAGATTTATATTTTTTAGTAAAACAGTTATAGATACTTGTGTTTTACTTAATTGGTTCCCACAAGTTATACACTGTCTTGGCTGGCAAACGGCGTTAATTCCCGCTTATGCTAAAACTCTATATCCTAAAGAATTCAAAAAAACTAAATTCGTTTTTACTTCTAATGATTTCGCAGATCAAGGAGTAGATAAGATAACAAAATACAAGCTATTAGGATTGCCTGATAGTATGAAAGACGACTTTACTTTTAATAAAGAATTGAATCTAATTAAAGGTGGTCTTATCCATGCTGATAGAGTTACTACTATTAGTACTTGCTACGGTGAAGACGTACTGAAAGACGATACTTTATCAAAAGGATTATTCAAAAAGTTAAAAGACATTAAGAAAAAGTTTATCGCAATAGACAGTAAAGTAGATACTTGGACGTGGAACCCTTCACAAGATGACACATTAGTAGCTAAATACGACGAAGAGTTTGAAGATTTCAAATATCACAATAAAGTTGATTTGGTCAATAAATTTGGATTAGAATTTCATCCAAAAACTCCTTTGATAGCAATCAATGTAAAAATAGATAATAAACAAGATTTGAAACTTTTTATAGATTCAGCCGATACTCTGTTTAAAGAAAACCTACAAGTTGTACTTTTAGGTCCTGGTGATAAAGAATTGAAGAAAGTACTAGACGGGATTGAGAAAAAACACCCTTCTAAATTCAAATTCAAACTAGGTTTCTCTGAAGCATTGAACTCTGAAGTAGAAGCAGGTAGCGATATGTATCTTATTACAGCTGAAAAGCCATCTACTGCTGCTAAATTTATGCAAGCTTGTTTGTATGGTTCAGTACCAATAGTACATAATGCAGGAATTATAAAAGAAATAGCAGAACCATTCAATGATGAAGAGTTCGAAGGCAATTCGATATTATTCGATGAATATACGACTGAGTCTATGATGGTTGCTGTTCGTAAAGCCCTAGAGTTATTTAGCGATAAAGACGATTGGATTACTCTAGCTAGAAATAGTATGTTAGAAGACTTTAGCTGGAAAGAAAATGCTAAAGAATATGATAGTTTATACAAAAAGCTTTTTAAAGATTAAGAATGACAAAAACATTATTCAAAGTACTCGTTGTAGTGCTTTCATTATACTTTATAGGTTGTAATGAGCAGCCGACTGAATTAGGTTACAAAATAGACAGTGTTACATTCACTGCTATATCTAACCACGAGAATAATCTTATAACTGATGGTGCTTCCCAAAAGTACTATCTAACACCATTCAACCAAGGTATATTCCATGTTGGGACATTGGGAGAGTATTCTTCTTACCCAATTATCAGATACGGTGAATTGCTTAATTTGGCTGATGCCGAGATTATCTCAGCTACATTACATTTACTGAATAGCGATTATGCTTTCGGAGACACGAATGAATTACAATCATTTGAAATTTATGAAGTTCAACAACCTATATTACCTTCTTCGACTTACGAAACCGTATTCAAAGCTAACGGTATAGAAGCGGTTTACAAAAACGAAATAATGGGCTCGTTTGAGATGCCTTTCAAAGATATAGAAGATACTACAAGAATTGACCTGAATGTTCAGTTAATTAAAAATTGGATAGCATTCTCAATTCTAGATACTACAGGTACTCTGGATACTAATGATATTCGAAGACAATATAGCTACTCAATAGGCCTAAGACCAACTGCTAATTCGAAAGTAATTAATGGTTTCTTATCAGATAGAATAGGGAACAGTGGAGATGATTCACCAAACCCATTTATTCAGATTGTTTATAAGATGAAGGACAGTCTTAGTAATGATACTATGAACCTTCGTTCGAATATAGCTGCATACTACGCTGATGGCCCTTCTCCAGACACTAAGTCTCTTACTGTTCAGTCAGGGATGAGTGTACGTTCTATGCTCAATTTCGATATTTCTGCCTTACCTCAATATGCTTCAGTGGTAAAAGCTGTATTAAAAGTATATGTAGATGATAGTCGCTCTGTGGTTGGCTCATTTGGTAGAGATAGTTTTCTATTAGCACAGAAAGATTTAGACTTTGATTCTGGGTTCTTCCTCGACAATAAGAATATATATTTAGGATTAAGAACCGCAGGCACTAATTATTATAGATTCTCAAGTGTAACTTCAGCAGTCGAAGATTGGGTAAAAACCGGAGAACCTGGTTCTCTATTACTCAATTATTCACCTGATGGTAGTCCTAACGATAGTTACAAGCGATTGGACAAATACTATTTATATGGTGTAGAAGCCGATAGTGCATTACGTCCAGAATTAACAATATTTTACGCTAAAAGACCAGATTTTAGATGAAAAAAATAATCATATTTATAGTTATATTACTCATTAACTCACCATTGTTTTCGCAAGGTGGTTCTAACTACTCTATATTTGGTGTAGGTGAATTAAACCACATCAATGGTGCTAAATACGATGCATTAGGTGGTACATCTGTTGCATTTCCACACGCTACAGGTATTAACTTATCAAACCCTGCTATGTGGTCTGAAAATACAGATACACGTATTCAGCTTGGATATAAATTCAACCAAAGTTTAGTTTCTAATGAAACTCAAAATCTGTATCAGAACAATGGTGGACTAGATGGACTACTTACATTGTTCAATTTGGATACTGCTATGGGTGCTTCTGTTTCTATGGGATTTTATAGTTATACTAATGTAAACAGTTTGATTTCTACGCCAGTAACCGTTACAGCAAATGGTGAGACCCTCTCGGGTGTAACTACTTACGAAGCGACTGGTGGTATTACTAGAGTATATTTTGGTTTCTCAATAAAGCCAATAGATATGCTTGCAATAGGAGCACAAGTATTTGGAAATACTGGCCTAATAAAAAACAGTACTCAATCAGTATTTTATGAAGATAATGCATTCACTACGTACACAGAAGCTAACGATGGACTAGGTGGAACAGGCCTTAGATTCGGTCTAATGTTAGAGCCAATCAATAATCTTCGATTAGGTGCTTTTTATGAACCGAGCACAACTCTTTCGGTTGAAAATGATCTAACATTTGGATCAAGTTTGGTAGATGATACTACTTTTAGTTCGTCAGCAGAATACGATTTACCAAGTACTTTAGGACTTGGTGTATCTTACTTAACTGGCAAATTTATTTTTGGGCTTGATTTCCAGACATCTGACTATAGTACTTTTACTTATAATACATTTGATAATATTCAGTATTCAACTTACAACTCTTATTCACTAGGAATACAAAGAATAGGTAACAATAGCCCTAGCGCTAAAGGATTTGACACTTGGGGTTATAGCTTAGGTGCTAGCTTCAAAAATCATTACTTCCAAGTAAATGGATTAGCAATAGATGAATTTTCTGGTTCATTTGGGTTTACTATACCGATCAGAGGAACAGCTGAGCTTGATGCTGCCTTTACTATAGGACAAAGAGGAACGACTGATAGTGGATTGATAAAAGAGAGCTTCGGTAAATTATCTTTGAATATAAGTATTGGTGACACTTGGTTCCAGCCGTTCAACAGAAGCTACGAATAATAGCTAATATAAAAAGAAATTTTGAAGATAAAGGATCTGAGAAATCAGTTCCTTTTTTTGTGTTGTTAATACACTCAGTAGCTAAAGATGGGAAGAACGATTATGGAAACTAACTTAATAATTACACTTTTCATTCCTTAATAGCTCTTGTAATCTTTTCAGGATTCTGCCTTGTGTCAAATAAGTCAACAATTCTTATTTCATTAGTTTGATTATTTATATAATAGATTATCTTGATATGTTTATTAATTATATACTTATACTTTTTACTTTCATCTAAAAGTTGGGGCTCTAATTTTCCAGAGTTGGGAAATTCTGAAAGGTTTTGAGTGGTTTTAAGTAAATCAAGGACATATGAGTTTGCAACCTTTCTACTAGATTCTATTACAAGATACTGAAAAATTATGTCTAATTGATTTGCAGCATGATTAGACCAAATTACTTCTAATTTAGCCATTGTATTTACTTATTAGATCCGTATTACTAACAGTATTTCCGTTCTCATAATCTTTCTCTGATTCTAATACTCTCTTCTTCAAATCAAATTGTAATAAATTAACTTCGTCTTTCAACTGATTTTCTAATCGTATTACTGCATTCTCATCAGTAAGATTTAAGAATTTTTGTATAAATTCAATTTTTCTTGTTTGTAAATCCATAATAACTGGTCACTGAATGATAAAATTGTCTATTTATTGTTAAACACGAATTATAAAATAGCATATTTTGAGAATTGAGTCCAAGTAAATTCAATATCAAATGCAAGTTAATTAATATTGAGGATACAAGCCAAACTTTTTCCTCATAACTTTTAAAATATCAGCCTTTATAAACTAATTTAGTTAACTAATTATATTACCATCTTCCATCACTATTATTCTGTCGGTCTTGTCTGCAAAGTCTTGATCATGAGTTACGATAAGAAGTGAAAGGTTCTGCTTTGTACTAAGGTCTTTGAATATATTAAACACATTCTCGGAGTTTTTCGTATCTAAGTTTCCGGTAGGTTCATCGCCCATTATAATAGCAGGGTCGTTTATCAGGGCGCGTGCTATAGATACTCTCTGTTTTTGACCACCAGACAGCATCGATGCTTTTTTATCGGCTTGTTCTTGTATCCCTAATAGTTCTAATTTGTCGTAGGCATCTTGTCTTATTTCTTTGTAACTTTTCTTTCCTAGTTTACGAGCTGGAAGCATCACATTATCAAGCACTGTAAATTCAGGCAATAAGTAGTGAAATTGGAAAACGAAACCAATGTGCTCATTCCGAATCACTGCTAGTTCTTGTTGGGGTTTTCCTGATACCAATTCACCAGCTAAGTGAAGTTCACCAGTATAGTCTGTATCCATTGTAGATAGTATATAAAGCAAAGTTGATTTACCACAACCAGATTTACCCATTATTGACACGAACTCCCCTTGATCAATAGATAGTGTGATATCCTTTAGCACATGGAAATCAACTGGATTGTGGAAGTGTTTGTTTATTTTTTTAGTTTCTAATACTTTCATACTATTGCCCCCTAATTATTTCTACTGGGTCTATATTTTCTGCTTTTCTTGCTGGTAAATACCCCGCTAAGAATGTAGAAATCATTGCAAAAGTAATCCCAACAATATAAAACATAGGATTGTAGCTAATAGGATACGTTTTGATGGTTGGTAGTGCTTCTGTTTCGAAAGGTGCACTATCTATTAATAAGGACCCACCTAGACCTAATATCAATCCTAATAACCCTCCTATAAAACCAATTATAACCGCTTGACTAATGAATATTTTCTTCACATCAGCACCTGAGAAACCAGTCGCTTTCAAGATAGCTATATCGTTCATCTTTTCGTATATCAGCATGTTCAAAATATTATATATACCGAACCCAGCTACTATCAAAAGTGTTATCGAAACAGCATAGGTTATCAGATTTCTAATAGAAGTACCTGTTTCGAATTGTGCGTTAGCTGTTTGTATATCCGTAGCGCTCAAATCAAAACTCTTAGTCAGCTCTTTTGCCATTTCAGGTGCTAATTCCATATTGTGTAGTTTCACATTTATATCAGAGATATAGTTGTTTCCCTCACCTAATAATTGTTGTGCTGTTTTCAGATTTACGAAACTTTGTATATTATCTACTTCCGCTAATCCACTTTGGTATATACCTACTATCTTAAGTGGAAACACACCTCCATTAGCAGTCGAAACGTTGAGTTTATCCCCAACGTCAAGTGACATCTTTTTAGCTGCTCCAGCACCCAACAATATACCGTTATTTCTTTTTAGAAGGCTCTCACCCGAACCTTTAACTATGTAATCTCCAAAGTTAAATAGCTTAACTTCTTCCATAATATCAATGCCATTTACTACACCATTTAACTGTATAGACCCAGCCACATAGAAGACTCGAGCAATAGCTTGAGCTGTTACCCCTTTTACTCGTTTATCTTTTTCTAATTCTGTAATGAGCGGCAATGCATTGTGAACTCGTACTAAACTTTCTTTGGGTTTAACATTATGAATAACATTCATATCACCAGCAAAAGCATCATCTAGCTCTATTGGCTGTACTTCCGTTGGCTTTATCTCATTGTATATATGAATATGGGGCGTACGGTTAAGCACTAACCCATCTAATAATCCATTGAGACCAGTCATAAACCCCATCATAATAATGAAGGTACCTATACCAAAAGTCACGCCTAAGGCAGCAACGCTTGTTTGCTTCAAACGTGATTGAAGGTGTGTTCTGGTAATGTCAAATATTACTCTGTAATTAGTCATCTTATGGTTTTATTATCTTAGTATTTGAGTCAATTCTTGGGGATTCTATTTCTACTCTTTCTATATTTCTCATCCCAGTTTTGACCTCTATCTCACCATCTTCTGTGACGACTTTGCTCCCTTCCAATAGATATTCCAATGGAATAGTCATAACGTTCTCTTTCTGAGATATGACTATGTTTGCTTCACCCGAAAGACCTGCATACAAAGATTCAGGAGGGTTTATAAATCTTGCTTCCACTTTGAATGTCTGAGTTCTATCATCTTTCACAGGATAAATTTTAGTGATTTTTGCTTCGAATGTTTTTCCTTTATAAGCGTCAAGAGTTATTATTACTTTTTGATCTATTAAAATAGAAGCTATATCAACCTCATCTATCCTCATTTCAATAATAAATGAATTTCTGAGTCCAATGCTTGCTATAGGAGTCTGTTGTGTTATAAGTTCTCCTTCTTCTTTCAAAAGTGAAAAAATCTTACCATCTAACTTCGAACGAATTGAAAAATCACTTAGGTTAGTCATTGCTTTTTCGACAGCGTTCGCAGATTGTTTATAGTTGTTTCGTAATTCTATTTCCGTTTGTTCATATTGCTTTTGTAGAATAGATCTTTGTTTTTTACTGAGGTCATATTTCAATTTTTTTGCTTCTAACTCTGCTGATGCGCCTACACCTTTCTCCATTAATCTTTTCTGACGTGCATAATTAATAGAATCTTGAGTTAGCTGATCCTGATTAGCT
>JAUHXN010000085.1 GCA_030426865.1 bacterium
TAATGAAGCAAAGTCAATTGGGCTAATCGGCAATACAGCAGAAGTTCTTCCTGAACTATTGAGAAGAGGTATTGTTCCAGATATAGTGACTGACCAAACTTCAGCTCACGATCCACTAAATGGTTATTACCCAGCTGGATATAGTAAAGATGAAGCTGATAAACTCAGAGCTTCTGACCCAGATAAATACCTAGCAGAAGTATATAAATCCATAGCAACTCACGTAGAGACTATGGTAGAATTCCAGAAAAAAGGTGCTGTAGTATTTGACTATGGAAACAATATTCGTGGTATTGCGCAGGATAATGGTGGATACAAAGATGCCTTTGCATTCAAAGGGTTCGTGCCTGAATATATCCGTCCTCTTTTCTGTGACGGTAAAGGACCATTTCGTTGGGTGGCTCTATCAGGCAATCCTGATGATATTGCTGTTACTGATGAAGCAATCAAAAATTTATTCCCAAATAACGAACCATTACACAGGTGGATAGATAATGCTGCCGCAAATATCGGTTACCAAGCTTTGCCTTCACGTATTTGTTGGTTAGGGTACGGAGAAAGAGCATTGGCAGGCCAGTTATTCAACGAGCTTGTAAGAACAGGCAAAGTCTCAGCGCCAATAGTAATTGGACGTGACCACTTAGATTGCGGCTCTGTAGCGTCGCCATACAGAGAGACAGAGGGTATGTTAGACGGCTCTGATGCAGTTTCCGATTGGGTATTCTTGAACTTTGCGCTTAATGCTATCGGCGGTGCTTCATGGGTGTCACTACACCACGGTGGTGGAGTTGGTATGGGGCTATCACAACATGCGGGAATGGTAGTTGTTGCTGATGGTACTGACGAAGCAAAAGGCAGATTAGAAAGAGTGCTAACTTACGACCCACTAATGGGGATACTAAGACACACAGATGCTGGCTACGAGAGAGCCGCAGACAATGCAAATAAATTTGATATTAATATACCAATGGGTAAATAACATGAAAGCAATAGTAATAGGTGCTACAGGCACAATAGGTAAAGGAATAGTAGCTGAATTAGAAAGCAAAGGTTACGAAGTTATTTCTGGGCACAGAAATTCACTTGTGAGTATAGACATAGATAATCCTGAATCAGTTCACGATTTCTTCGAAAGTACAGAAAAAGTTGACGCTATAATTTGTGCAGCAGGAAGCGCTGCATTCGCACCAGTTGATGAATTAGATGAAGAAAAAATACAATCAAGTTTGAACAGTAAGTTCGCTGGGCAGCTAAGAGTAGCAAAATACGGAATGAAAAATTTGAAAGAAAATGGTGCCATAATCCTTACTGGAGGCATGTTCGCTTATGCTCCATGGCCATCAACTTCTATTATTTCAGCAGTGAACAAAGGGCTAGAGGGATTTGCTCTAGGTGCAACTTTGGAAATGGAAGATGGAAAACGAATAATGGTAGCTCATCCGCCGCTACTATCAGAGTCTGCTGAGAAAATGGGAATGCCAACAGACCCTTGGCCAAACTCAAGCGTAGTTGCTAAGTCATATTCAAAAGCGTTGGAAAGCGGCAAAAGTGCCGATGTATTCTACGTAGATGGCTACGAACCAAAATAAATTAGAATAAATCTGCGTCACTCTGAGGGAGCGTAGCGACTGAAGAGTCCAGGCAAATAATAATCGAACTATTTAAATTTAAAAGAGAATCTTGAAAAAGGTTCTCTTTTTTTATATATTACATTTCGGGAAACACTATGGAATTATAACATCAAACTAATCACAATCATATTACTAGCTTTTGTTATTCCTTTTAGTGGGTATGCTAATTCTACACCTAATTTTCCTCATCCAATGTTTTACATTGGGTTTAGTGGTGGGGTAAACTACTCTAATGTTAATTTTAAAGAATTCAAAGTGGACAATTTACAGTCTGGCCAAATATCCATTGAGATTGAGTCATTTTATTTTTCGGACCCTAGAAAGGCAAATAGTGCTTTACTTTATGGGTTAAGTTATGAGACGAAAAAGTATAATATTCTAGATTTAAGTAATCAAGGTATAAAGTTACAATCTACTTACATTACGGTTCCATTAAAATATCAGTATAAATTAATCGAAATTGATGGAAGTAGCCCAATTCACATCCTGTTAGGTGGTTTTTATAGCTTAAAATTAAATGAAATTTCATTGAGCAAAGATATTGAGTATTTCCCACAAAGTAATTACGGTGTTATTACTGGTCTTAATGTTTTACATTTTATTAATAGTATTAATGCATATATTTTCTTAGAATACAACTTTCAATATGGTTTCGCATCAACTCAGAATACTGTCACCAGTTTTGGTAATTTAAGTCATTTAATAAATGTGGGTTTTAAATTTCCTTCAACGATATTTTAGAACAGGATAAACTATATCAAACTACTCACAATCATATTACTGGCTTTTACTATTCCTTTTTATGGGTATGGGCAAGGGGATCAAGATGACCCCTCAGACGGTCCAAGAGCCCATCCTTTTTTAGTTGGCATAAGTAGTGGTATAAACAATTCTAATATGATGTATGAAAATACTTCAACTGAATTTATGTTGTCTGGTAAAATATCATTCGATTTTGAATACCCAATGCTCTATATTAATGAATATCGAAGAGACTTCACTTTTTCAACTGGAATTAGTTTCGATAAT
The DNA here is from genome assembly GCA_030426865.1 of bacterium. Lineage (GTDB taxonomy): Bacteria > Bacteroidota > Ignavibacteria > Kapaibacteriales > UBA2268 > PGYR01. The sequence continues at coordinate 2,661 of JAUHXN010000085.1, forward strand.
ATGAATTTAAATATATATGATGCAAACGATAACCAGGAACTGATAAACATAACATTTATAACAATCCCAATAAAATATGAATTACTAATAGGTACGAATTATTCAGAAAGTAGATTTAGAACCAGCATAGTGATTGGTCCTTCTTTCAGCTTTCTTATTTCTAATTCCTCGAATGTATCTACAAAAAAAACACAATGGCTAAATGCAGGATTTATCTTAGGACCAAAATTTGAATATGTATTAAACCCTGAGCTCTTTATGTTTATAGAGTATAATTATCAATTTGGACTAACTAATCTCTTTGATATAAAAGTATTAAATGCAATTAATAGCCATATTGTAAACATAGGTTTCAAATTTCCTTCTACTATTTTCTGATAGTAATTATACCACTCCTCTGGAGCTTATTTGTCTTTTTTCAATTCGAATGCTACAGATATTAAGCCACTCTGTGGCGAAAAAGAAATTATTCCGCTATCGACTCCACTCAGGCATCATAATTATGCCCCAGCCGGGTAGTATCTCTGTAGTAATGATGTTTGCTGATTTAACCCTTTGCCCTGTAGAGGTTGAATATAAAGCATTGCAACATTAGATATTTATTAATCTTGAAAAAGGTTCTGTTTTTTTATATATTACATTTCGGGAAACACTATGGAATTATAACATCAAACTTCTAACAATCATATTATTGGCTTTTGTTATCCCATTTATTGTGAATGGCAAAGGGGATGAACCAGAATCAAGTACTAAGTACTTTATGGATTATTTTACTTTAAGTTCGGGGCTCAATTTTGTAAATGTTAGTCATAATGAAAATGAGATATTTGGTGCTTATCGTGGCTTTCAAGTAAACTTCACTTATGAACAATATTTTGGCTCTAGTTATAGTAAACCCGAAAGCTCTATTGAGTTCGGTTTAAGTTATATAAATAAAGAATATTCTCGTAACAATTATAATACTCAAAACTCATTAAGTGTGAATTACTTATCGTTACCTATTAACTATAATACCCGTTTTCTATCTGTTTTCTTTATGAAAGTAGGAGGTTATTTGAGTTATAAGTTGAATAGTCTTGACGGTTTTTATAAAAATTATTCTAGTGATAATTTATTGACTTTACCCGAATTAGATTATGGGTTGCACGTTGGTACGCGACTAGAATTCAATGAGATATCTAGTGAAATATCTATTCCTGTATTTGTAGAATATAATTTTCAATATGGGCTTGTTAGTATAGAAGATATTTTACCAAATACTTTTAATGGGACTCATACTATTAATCTTGGAGTAAAATTTCCTATAGTTGTATTAAAAAAGAAATATTAGAGATTGTAATATCAAACTAATCACAATCATATTACTAGCTTTTACAATTCCTTTTAGTGCTTATGGGCAGGGAATTGGTTATGATAGTGGGTTTATTGGATGTGTTCTTGGCGGTAATTTACCACCTCGTCAACCAATTCAAATAGGAATAATGGGAGGAGCGAATTTTTCTAGTATCTATTCTGATGAAGTAACTACAAGCAGCACACCTTCAGAACAATTTTTGTTTTATTTCGAGTACCCTTTAAGTCGTGGTAAAGTACAAGAAGACTATTTTGTTATTTCTTCAGGTATTGGTTTTAATAACATAAACTTGAATATAACGGACTCAAATAATATAGAGTCTAATTCTAACCTCACATATATTACATTACCTGTTCTTTACCAAATAACAGCTCTAACATTAGGCGAGGAACATCAGTTTCGTACTAACTTAAAGTTCGGTTCCTCTTTTAATATATTTGTCACACAATCTACAAATGAGGTTGTTGAAAATCCTAACTGATTATATCTTGGTGCGATTTTAGGAGCGAAGATTGAATATGCATTAGGTTCCAATCTTGTACTTTTTGTAGATTATCATATAGATATTGCAATAACTGACATACAAGACAATAATGATTTAGACCGAATTAGTACCCACTTTATATATTTAGGTTTAAAAGTACCAGTAAGTATTTTCTAACAAATAGATATTTATTAATTACTCAAAGCTAAAACTATATATAAAGTATCAAAACGTTATAAACGATAGAATTTTAATTTTTTGGGTAACACTACTTAATATTAAGTCATAACCAAATCCTTAATTTTGATTTTACAAACTATATAAAAGAGGAAAAAAATGTTAGATGGTATATTAGGACAAATAAAAGGTCAGCTAGGCGATTCATTACAGCAGCAAGAAGGTGTAGATTCATCACAATTAGATGGAATTTTGGATATTGTTAAGTCAGTGACAGGCGAAAAAGTTGGTAAACAAATGCTTGGAGACGGTTTAGGGCCTGTCATGAATTTATTTAGTAATAATAACAATACTACAGAAGCTGATACATTACAATCTGATATAACAGGGGGCATAGCTTCGAGTTTAGTTGAAAAGCTAGGTTTCTCGGGTGAGACAGCTACGAATATAACTTCTACAGTAATCCCGATGGTAATAAACCTAGTTACTGAAAAGAATTCGGAGACACCAGATGATGACGCATCCCCTCTTACAGAGCTCTTTGGTGGTGGTGATCTAGGTGGGTTAGCTGGCAAGCTTGGCGACCTTTTCTAATAAATTAGCAGTTTGTCTTAAAAGCGACAAAAAAAATACACTTTTTTTAAAATTCTATACAATTAAATCAAATATAACTGCGTCTTTATATATGTACTGAGAAGTACAACCCCTATATTTCATAGGTCCTCCTGTTGAAACGCGCCCTGAACTTCGGTTTGGGGCGTCTTTTTTTATATAATAACTGTATTATTTATTAATAATTCCATATATTGCACACATGGCAGATAAATTGAATAATACAAATGTGCTTACCCAAATACTAGATTGCCACTCCAGCCTAGTAGTCTTTTCATTAGATAAAAATTACAGATATACTTTTTACAATAGACTTCATAGGATAATAATGAAGAATATTTGGGGAGTTGAGATAGAACTTAATAAATCAATATTAGATTATATTCACATCGAATCGGATAGAGAGAAAGCTAAAAGAAATTTTGATAGAGCTCTGGCAGGTGAGAGCTTTACTTTAGTTGAACAGTACGGTGAAGAGCACTTAGAGAGGGAATATTTCAAAGATACATATTACCCACTTATAGATAATGATGATAATATATTGGGCCTAGCTGTCACTGTAGAAGATGTAACATTAAGTCATTCGAACAAAGAAAAAGTTAGTCAGGTAATTAAGCAATTAGAAGAACAGGTAGATAAAAGGACATTAGAATTAGAAAGAATTAATACTGATTTGCAAGAAGAAAACTACAAAAGAATAGAGTCACAAAAAGAATTGAACTTAGTTAAAGCTCAAATAGAAAAAGCTCTAGCTAATGAAATGGAACTAAATAAACTTAAGACTAAGTTTATCTCAATGGTATCACACGAATTTAGAACACCACTTACTATAATTCAATCGGCAACTTTTCTTTTGGAAAAATCTTACGAGAGAAGTGATGAAGAAAAATTCTATAAAAATCTAGATAAAATCTCCAAATCAATAGATACAATGACTGATCTAATGGAGAACGTTCTGAATATAGGTAAACTCGAACACGGTGAGATAAAAGCGTCTAAAAAAGTATTCGATATTAGGAATGAAGTAAAAAATCTAGTCGAATCAAATAAAATATATAATAAGATAGTAAAAATAGATTTACCTGCTGAGAATGTTTTCGTAGATTCTGACAAAGTATTATGTACCCAGATAGTAAATAATCTATTATCAAATGCAATTAAGTATTCAGGTGAAAAACCTAAAATAAAATTAAAAATGATTGCTGACGGTTATAATTGTATAATCTCGGTGAAAGATAATGGAATAGGTATAGCCAAAGAAAATATTAGTAACTTGACTGAGGCATTCAAAAGAGAAGACAAGATATCGAGTCTAGTCCAAGGAACGGGTCTCGGGTTATCAATTATCAAGCATAATCTAGATTTGCTAGGTGGCGAAATGAATATAGAAAGTGAATTGGAAGAAGGAACAAAAGTAACAATAACTATACCGAGATAATGGCAAATATTTTCGAATTTGATGGTTTCAAACCAGTTATAGATGAATCGGCATATATCCATCCAAATGCAACTGTCACGGGCAATGTAATTATTGGTAAAGACGTATATATTGGTCCAGGTGCTGCAATTCGAGGTGATTGGGGTGGTATAGTAATAGAAGATGGTTGTAATGTCCAAGAGAACTGTACAATACACATGTTCCCTGGTGTTACAGTGTTGCTCAAAGAATCTGCTCATATTGGACACGGCGCTATCATTCACGGTGGTGAGATAGGGCGAAATACACTTGTCGGTATGAATGCCGTAGTAATGGATAATGCTAAAGTAGGTGATGGTTGTATAGTGGGTGCGCTTTGTTTTGTACCGGCAGATATGGTTATCCCTGATAGAAAAGTAGTTGTTGGTAATCCCGCTAAAATTGTCAAAGATGTTTCGGATCAAATGTTAGATTGGAAAACGGAGGGTACGAAACTCTATCAACAATTGCCAAATGAATTACGTGCTACACTTAAGCCATGTGAGCCACTTAGAGAAGTGCCCCCCAATAGAAAAGCTCAAGAAAATAAATATAAAACTTGGAATGAAAATAAAAAAGCATAAAATATGGATATAAGCTTAATACCTTACTCAACAACTGTTTTTGCAGTTACTATCCTACTTTCATTATTTGTGATGTATAGGCAGCAGTCATTATATAATAAGCTGATGTTAATACCAGTTGCTGTGAATGAAAACAAGGAATGGTACAGATTTATAACTAGTGGGTTTATCCACGCCGATTTATTTCATCTAGGTTTTAATATGATGACTTTCTACTTCTTTGCTTTCAAATATGAGAGTTATGTTGGTGGGCTGCAATTTCTGATTGTTTATTTGGGCTCTATGGTACTAGCAGATGTAGTTACATATCTTCGTAATAAGAACAACCCTAGATACGCTGCACTTGGTGCTTCTGGCGCTATATCCGGATTGCTTTTTAGCTTTATACTATATGATCCTCAGATGAGTCTCTATATTATGTTTTTCCCTATACCTATACCAGCACCTATATTCGCAATACTTTATTTGATCTATTGTTGGTATGCTGATAAAAAATCACAAGATAATATAAATCACAATGCCCATCTTTGGGGAGCAATAGCTGGATTAGTAATTACAGCTCTGATTGATTTTTCTGTCTTCCGTGGTTTCTTTCAGTATGTTTTCTAAACAAATATTTGCAGCTATTATTCTACTAAAAACTTCTCTTTGTAGATACCCTCTACATTGAGCAAACTTAAGAAATAAACACCTCTCTTAAGCTGAGTGTCAAGATTGAATGAATTATTTCCTTCATTCAGGTATTCTAATTTCTTACTTATCAGTACTCTTCCACTAATGTCATATACAGAGTAAAGTATCTGATCTGGTTTTTTTGCATTTATCCTAACTTCTACATCGCTATTATCCACGGATATATTAATGTCAAGATTTTTATTCGTTGTGTAGTCTTCTATATCTACAGAGGTAGGGTTTTTAGTTCTTTTAAACATCACAACTCCACCAGCAAGGGTGAAATCATCGAACTTAAGAAAACGGTTAACATTAGCATTCCCTAAGGGTATTTCTTTCCACGTAACTCCACCATCGGTTGTCTCGTAGATAGGTAATCTCCAACCTCCTATTGCACCATTCATTTCGTCCCAGAAGCAAATACCTTGAATATCTGTATAAGGGTGTCTGATTTCAGTCCAAGTCAAACCTTTGTCTGATGATTTGAGAATAGAGGTACTATCTGCAGTTAAGTTCTGAACTGATACGAAAGTAAACTTCTCATCTACTGTTAAATCTATTTTCCATCCCCACTCGTCACTAACGCCAGTATTATAAACCAAATTCCAACTGTCGCCACCGTCCGAAGTTCTATAGACTACTCCTCCGTCGAATCCAGTACCAACTGCAATTCCTTCATTGTTATTATAAAACCGTACATCTACTAGACCTTCTATCTCATCATTCAAGTTTGTAACTTCCCATGTTAATCCTAAGTCTATAGATCTCAGGATTAAAGCTGATCGGAAATAAGTTCCAACTGCAAATATCGTACTATCTTTAGTTATATGAATCCCACATATTCCATGAAAATTTGTATCTAAGACTGGTATTGTATCCCATGTATTTCCACCATCAGAAGTTCTATATATACCATTTCTAAAGGCACCTGCGAAACCAATATCTTTACTAAGAAATTCAACTGAGCGTAGGTAACCTAATAGAACACCAACTGATTCCCAAGTTTCTCCATAATCTGTTGTTTTGTAAACTGTATCCCTGTGACTATTAACTGCCCAACCGTGACTACCAATAAAAGACATATCATCACACCTAGTATTAAAGTGAAGACTATTCTCCATAGGTAACCAATCCTGTGAATGTAAATAATTAAATGTACAACTAAGTAAAGCGATTAAGATTATGATAGTTTTCACGAGTTCCTCGGTTTTTTAGTAAATTCACTTTTTTAGAACTACAATTAAACCTTTAAATAGTTGCTAAAGTGAGCGAAATAATTTGATTGATAGACAAATGTAATGTCAGATTAGTTACAACTTGTTGTATTTTATTGTTTAAATATTATATGCCCTTTTTCTAATTATTCATGTTGATGGTTTGGATAAGTTGTTGGCTTAACACAATGAAAAAAATACAAATACGTTTGTGATTCTCTAGATAATTATTTATTTTAGAAAAGCAGCATAAACTACATTCCAAAAAGGAAAGAATATTAGCAAAACAATGTGGAAAATTTTAAAGTCCTATCATTGATTGGTGTTGATAATTACAATTTGCAATCAACGGAAAAATACTTTTTTATTGTAACCACTTAGTTGTGTCATTATAAAAATTAATTTGGCAGAGTAGCCACTAATTACAAAGTGTACCCTACTTCACCAAATTGCTTTTAAGTTGTTATGCTGAGTGTTATCAATGATTTATTATTAATATAGGTACCCCCACTATGAAATTCTCTCGACATTTTACCAAAGATGACGTGAATGTATATGATCTATTCAAATACACTCACCGCTCATCAACAATAAAGAACCCAGACGGCTCAACTGTTTTCGATATGAAAAATGTGGAAGTTCCAATTGGATGGTCTCAAATGGCTACCGATATATTGGCACAAAAGTATTTCAGAAAGGCTGGTGTACCTCAGTATGACGAAAAGGGTAAGAAAATAAAAGATGAGAATGGTGAACACGCTACTGGTTCTGAGAACTCAGTAAAGCAGGTAGTTCACAGGTTAGCTGGTAC
>JAUHXN010000086.1 GCA_030426865.1 bacterium
TCAGTGAAAACAATACGTCTCTACAATGTAATATTATATTACTCCACCACAATCACACTCTTAGTAATAGCATCGTAGGGTGTGAACAAATCTACTTTTCGATTATTGTAAACTCTACTCGGCGATTGAGTTGTCGTCCTTCCTCTGTGTCGTTAGTTGCTACGGGGTCTTTTTCCCCCATTCCCATAGAAGACAATTTGGATTTATTTGCGTTATTTTTAATTAACCAATCATAAACTGAATTTGCACGGTTTTTAGATAATGTTAAGTTATTTGCTTCACTACCTACATTGTCTGTATAACCAACTATTTTGATTTTCATATTAGGATTTAGTTGGAGCAACTTTAGTAAATTCATTAGCTCAGAGTTAGATGATTCTTTGAGTTCATATTCACCAGTGTCAAAAAATAGATTATTCAATCTAATAGTCTGACCAATTTCTATTGGTACCAAATATAAATTCTTTTCAATTTTTTCGAATTGATCTAAGTTAGTCAAGTCAAGATTTTCAGAAATAGAAACGAATCCAGTTGCTTCAGATTTGAACCCGAAATTCACACCACGAGGTAATACTATATTGTATTCCCCTGTGTTTATATCCGAATTTGCTGTACCGTACTCTTGACCAGTAGTCAGATCGAAGTAATTAATCTTGGCAGCTATCGGCTCATTAGTTTTCTTATTCAATACTTTACCATATACCAGAACTACCGGTTCGGGTTTAGCACCTTCTGGTAATTCCAATTTCATTATATCGCCTTCACCTTTATATCCAGCAAGTGTTTCATCATAAGACCCAAGGTAAGCATAGTCTCCCTTTGCATCTAAAGTCAAATTCAACTCGAACCCAGAACTATTAACAAATGGACCTAGATTCTCAGGTTCAGTCCAGTTTTGCCAAGTTTCGTCAAGCCTTCGCGCCATCCATATATCAGCTGAGCCATATCCAGGGCGTCCAGTGGAACTAAAATATAAAGTCTTGCTATCAGGAGCTAGAAATGGGTTGAAATCCATAGCTAATGTGTTTATAGTAGGCCCCAAATTCTTAGGTGCGGTGTAAGACCCATCTTCTTTTATAAAAGACACAAACAATGCTTGTTCATCGTGCTCTTCTTCGTTAGGCTGTATTCCTAATAAAAGTATCTTATTGTCAGAAGTGAAAAAATATGATACATATTTATTTTTGTTAACTAGATTATCAACTGTAATTGTTTTCGGAACTTCCCATCCTGTTTTTGTCTTATTAGTAACAGATATTCCTGATTTATCTGATTCACCATTGGCCTTATACGTATTCATCAGGTACAAAGTATTCTGGTCAGCTGAAGCAGAGATGATACCATTATGCCCACTATTATTAATAGGGAATGGTAATTTGGTAAGATTGCCCCAACTTTCTCCATCAAATTGACTTACCCATATAGTACTTTTCTCATTACCAATTTGTCGAGTCACATACATAGTATTTCCGTCCGCAGAGACATAACAGAATTTTTCATTATCTACTGTATTGAACGGTAAATACTCTTTTGAAAGTTGTTTATTAGCCCCTATAACTTTCCTTACCTCATAATCGAAAGTAGTTAATTTGAAATTATCTATTTCTACTTTCATCCCTTTTTTCTCTACGAATATTGCAATATTACGGCCGTTATCTTTGAATTTGCCATACGCTGCTACTTGCTCATCGTTAACATAGCATTCAATCAGATTTCGTGTTCTAACTACTTTTATTCTATTCCATTCATTCATTTTATTAATGATAGATTCTTTCTTTTTCCATTCTCTTAAGTCATTAAATTTCTTATTCCAATAACCGTTTAGCTTCCTGAATTGCGTACTTGTAATAGAAAACTTGTAATATTCTGTTATACCTTTATTCATACCAAAAACTAATCCATAACCACTATTATCTGTTCCAGCTGTTTGTCGGATATCAAATTCAATTATATAGTTATTATTAATGCTGAGTCCCAAATCTTTGAATGCCCAACCTATATTTTTAGTATTTGTACCTTCTAATTTATAAACTCCATTTTCGATTTTTAGATTTTGGGAAGTCGAATTTTTTAAATCCCAGTCTTTTGTATTGGGGTTATCGAATTTTTCATCTATGATTACTTTATAGTTGGTTTGAGAGAATAAAGTAATCGCAGATAATAATACTAAAAGAGTAAGTTGGTAGAATAATTTCATAATGAGCTTTTTTAAATTTTGTGACTATTACTATGTACAATATAGTGAAAGTGAGAAATATTAGATTCAAATAAACAGTATTTTATTATTCAGATTACCTAGCTTGACGAAAAAATATTTATATTGCATTTTTTATAGCAAAACATACGCAAACACAATAAATGAAATTATCATATAATTGGCTCCGAGAGTATATAGACCTAGATGTACCATTAAAAGATTTAGTCGATGTACTTACTTATATAGGGTTAGAAGTAGAAGAAGTAATAGACAACAAAGCTAAGTACGATGGCTTTTATACGGCACATGTATTAAAAATAGTCCCTCACCCTGATGCTGACAAACTAAGACTTTGCACAGTCCAATCAGCTAACGGAGAACAAACAGTTGTTTGTGGTGCTCCTAATGTAGCAGAAGGTCAGAATGTAGTATTAGGAACAGAAGGTGCTGTGGTCCCGAGTGCAGGGTTTGCATTGTCTAAAAGAAAGATACGCGGAATAGAGTCCAATGGTATGATATGCAGCCAATCTGAATTAGAACTTGGAGAAGATAGTGATGGAATATGGGTACTCCCAGAAGGTGTTGAATCCGGACGACCAATAGCTGATTATTTAGGGTTGAATGATGTTACTTTAGAAATTGCTATAACTCCAAATAAAGGTGATTGCCTTAGCCACTACGGAATAGCCCGAGATTTGGGAGCTTATTATCGAAAAGAAGTCCGAAAACCTGATGTCAAGTTTGAAGAAGGTGGAGATGATGTAGCTAATTCGATTACAATCGAAATAGAAAATGCAGATGCTTGCCCACGCTATGCCGCCAGAGTAGTTAGAGGTGTGAAAATATCCGAGTCACCTGATTGGCTTAAACAAAGATTAACAGCAATAGGATTGAGACCTATTAACAATGTAGTAGATGTTACTAATTTCGTTCTTATGGAATTGGGACAACCATTACATGCATTTGACTATAATCTAGTAGCTGGTAATAAAATAATAGTTAAAAATGCTAGCGACAAACAAGCTTTTACCACTCTCGATGAAAAGAAAAGAGAGCTTGACTCCGAGATGCTTATGATATGTGATGGCGAAAAACCAATAGCTGTAGCTGGTGTCATGGGAGGAATGAATTCTGAGATTAATGACAACACTACCGATGTTTTAATAGAATCAGCATATTTTAGTCCAAATTCAGTTCGTAGAACAGCAAAGAAACTAGGTATATCGAGTGATGCTTCTTATAGATTTGAGCGCGGAGTAGATATAGATGCAGTAATATTGGCTGCTGACAGATGTGCTCAACTACTTCAACAAGTAGCAGGTGGCACTATTGAAAAAGGGATAGTGGATGTTTATCCTAATAAGAAACAGGAAAAAATTGTAAAACTTCGTTACCAAAGAGTAGAAAAAATCGTTGGGCTAAAATTAACAAATGAAGCTATTAAAGAAATGTTGATGGCTCTCAATTTTAAGCTGATAAAAGAAGATGATGAAAGCATAGAATTAGAAATACCAAACTATAGACATGATATAAATGAAGAAATAGACCTAGTAGAAGAAGTAGTCCGATTATACAACTATGATAAATTGGAACCCCAGTTTTTCGCTAATATATCTTTCGATGCACGTCCATTACCTGTTAATTTAAGATTGCCTACACTACGTAACAAAATCAGAGAATATCTAATTAGCAATGGATACAATGAATCTCTAACCCAAAACCAAATAGATCCTGACTCAGCTGCTATTTTCACTGATAGTCCGCTAGTTGTAGCAAACCCATTAGGAAGGGAACTATCTATAATGCGACCTTCATTGTTGCCTTCTATGCTCAGAGTTGTTAGTAGAAATATTAGACTAGGTACTTCAGATTTACAGCTATTCGAAGTAGGGAAAATATTTGAAACTAATGATGATGAATCGAATCAAGTAAAAGGTGTAAAAGAAAGAGAAAACCTCTTAGTTGTGTTAAGTGGCAACAAATATCAGGACAATTGGGATGTAAAAAACCGCAATGTTAATTTCTATGATATCAAAGGTTTATTGCAAAGTATATTAGAATTTACTAAGTTAAACAACGTTCAAATAATACAAAACAACGAAACTGGTTTTGGTGGAAATTCATGCCACATATTATTAGACAAAACTAAAATTGGTACTGTAGGAGAAATCGATAGAAGGATATTGAAACAGTATGACATAGAACAGTCAGTAGTAGCTCTTCTTTTGGATATGACTGAACTTTATAAATTACCTGAGAAACAAAGTAGATATAACAAAGTTTCTTCATTTCCTTCTGTAAGTCGAGATTTGGCATTTACTGTACCTGAAGAACTCGAAGCTGGTAAAGTAATAACTTTAATAGAGTCAAATGGTGGTAAATATCTGAAATCAGTTGATATATTTGACGTGTACAAAGGTGAAAATATAGCAGAAGGCAAGAAAAGTGTTGCTTACTCACTTGAGTTTGTATCGAATGAACGTACTTTAACAGATCAAGACATAGATAAAGTTATTACGAATTTAGTAAAGAATATAGAATCTACTTTCAAAGCAGAATTAAGAAAAAACTAAAATAAGATAAGCCAAATGATCAGCGACAATTTGATAAAAGAGATAAACGAATTCAAAGATTTACTAATTAGTGCCTCTACACTATTAGTAGAGTTAAAATCAGAAAATGAGACACTTCGTGAAAAAAACAATGAGCTCTATGAGTCATTGATGAATAACGATAACTCGCTTTCTGAAGTAAAAGATGTAGAGTCAGATTTAAGACATAAATTGAAAGCTACAGAATACAAAGTAGAGCAATTAGAATCAGAAATCAAATCGCTAAGTGAAGAGTTGGAAGACAGAGAATTATTAGTTGAAGAATTAAAACTGAGAGATACTGAAATAACTACTAATAATTTAGAATTGAAACAGAAAGTAGAGTCTCTATCGAATACTAATAATCAAAAAGACATAGTTATAGAGGATTTGAGAAATAATCACGAACATGTTAAAAGAGCCCTTATTACTAAGCAAGAAGAGATATTCGAAAAAGATAAAGAGATGGCCAATATAGTAGAAAAGAGTGCACATCTTAAAAATGAGATTTATCATTTCAAACAGAAGCTAGAAGATTACCCTCAGTTAAAAGAGAAAGCCAAAGAATATGACAAATTAGTAGAGACATCAAAGGCAGAGGAAGAGCAGTTCCTTAAAAATATAGATGAACTAAAACAGCTTACTTATGCTTTGGAAACTGAACATAATCGTGAAAAAGAATTACTAAACAAGGACATAGAGCAAAAGTCTGAAACAATTGAATTGCTTGAAGCAAAGCTAAAACAAATAAGTGAGCAAGAGCAACCCGAAAGTAACAACTATGATTTAGAAAAAGAGATAGAAAAACTAAAAAGTGAGTTGGAGTTAAGAGAAAAAGAAGTCAAGGAATTAAATGATGCTGGCTATGGAGTTCTAGGACAAACCCTTTTCGGGACAATGACTTTTGACAATACTGATATAAAACGTGAAGGCCAAGAAGTAAGTAATCTTCAAGAAAAACTAGAGAAAAAAGAATTTAGAATAGGTTTACTTGATACGGAAAATAAAGAGCTTAAAGAGCAGTTAGAGCAACTAAGTGCTAAAAACGAGAGTATGGAAGCGTTGGTAAAGAAGAGATATAAGCAAATACAAGTATTAGAAGAAGAGTTAAATGATGCAATAAGTTTCAAAATGGAAACTAAAGATAAAAGATTAAAATTAGCAGATAGTTTGGAAAAATATCTTCAAAAAATAGAAAAAATCATTGAAAATTAAATAATTTTTGATATTATAGTATAGTTTACAAAGTGTGAACTAAAAAAAGACAAGTAACAAATGAATAAGACCGTAAAAGTAAAAATTGGTTATAAAGAGTATTCACTTGCTAGTGACAATGAAGCGAGTGTAATAGCTTCTACTGAACGAGTAAATGAACAATTAGAACATTTGAAAAAAGATTTAGGTAATTTACCCGAAGAGACTTTAGCAATTTTGGCAGCTTTGAATATAGCTGAGAATGACATTAAAAATGAAGAAACGATGAAAGAATCTGTAGATTATTTGCAGAATGAAATTAGGAATATGTCGAATTTGTTAAAAGAAGCCATTTCTTAATGCGCTAATTATCATATAATCGCTTTACTACCAATTCATTACAGAATTATTACCGCGTTTACTATCCTTGTCTTACGTAATAGAATCTATAATTACAATAATGGGAGTTAGACTTCAGTTATTGATATCGGGCCGCAACTACACATAGTTGTAGATTGTCAATTTTAAGTTATTTATAGAACTTAAAAAGGGCCAGCGGATTTTAGATATAGTTGAGCTTTCACCCACCGTGTTTGGCTTTGGGTTCAACACGTCACATAGCCGTTACTTTTATGTAGCGAGCTAAAAGGGATGGTAAACGTTGGTTATTTTATTCGAATCAGTCGGTTTTTATTAGGAGAACTAGATGGACGGATCATTAATGATGGCAATAGGTATCGGAATTGCAGTTGCGGCTGTATTCGGTGCTATTGCATATTTTTCAGCAAAAAAAATCGGCGATAAGAAAATCCAAGAAGCCGAAGCAAGAGCAAAAAAAGTAGTTGACCAAGCTTACGAAAAATCTAACAAGATTAAAAAAGAAAGCAAGTTAGAATTAAAGGAAGAGTGGAGAAAGAAAAAGCAAGAGTTCGAAAGTACGTATCAAAATAAAAAAGAAGAACTTAAGATAAAAGATACGGCTGTTCAAACTCGTGAAAAAGGAATTGATGAGAAATTAGATATTATCTTGAAAAAGGAAAAAAATCTACACAATTTCGAGCAAGACCTTAAAAGAAAAGAGCAATCTTTAGAAGAGAAAACTAAAAAAACTAACGCCCTATTCGAAGAGATGACGCACAAACTAGAGGAAATATCTGGTATGTCGCGCGAAGATGCAAGCAAGCAAATATTCGAAGAATTGGCTAATGACGTTCGCAAGCGATCAGCTCAAAAGCTTAACCAGATTAGAGAAGATTACAAAGTTAAAGCAAGAAAAGAGGCAGTTAATATAGTTGTCTCTGCTATTCAGCGTTCGGCTTCTGATATTGCTATTGACAACACAGTATCGATTGTGAACCTAGAAAGCGATGATATGAAAGGGCGTATAATCGGGCGTGAAGGTAGAAATATTCGTGCATTCGAGGCAGCGACTGGTATTGATTTGATTATAGATGACACTCCGGAAGCTGTAATTATATCTGGCTATGATCCTTTCAGACGTGAAGTGGCTAAGCGCTCATTAGAGACTTTGATGCTAGATGGACGTATTCACCCTGCAAGAAGAGAAGAAATAGTAAATAAAACAGAAAAAGAACTAGAAGAAGAAATAGTTGAAGTAGGTCAGAAAGCATTGCTAGATTTAGGTCTATCTAATATGAAAGCTGGGTTAGTTTACTATGTCGGTAAGATGAAATATCGCTCGTCTTATGGACAAAACTTACTTAATCACTCAATAGAAGTGGCTAATATCTGTGGTATTATGGCTGCTCAATTAGATTTGGACATTAACACAGCTAAAAGAGCTGCATTACTACACGATATAGGAAAGTGTGCTCCTAAAGAAATGGAAGGCCCACACGCGCTAGTAGGTATGGAATTGGCTATCAAATATAAAGAAAAGCCAATCATTACAAACGCAATCGGTGCTCATCACGAAGATATAGAAATGGAATCACCAATTGCTGTACTTGTACAAGCGGCTGACTCTATAAGTGGAGCTAGACCTGGTGCTAGACGTGAATCATTGGAAAACTACATCAAGCGTTTGGAAAAACTAGAATCTATAGCAAATCAGTGGGATGGTGTAATCAAAACTTACGCTATTCAAGCTGGTCGTGATCTAAGAGTGATAGTAGAGCCAACAATTGTGAATGACGCTACTGCCGACGAAATGGCGGATAATATTGCTAGCCGAATCCAAGAGGATATGGAGTATCCGGGTCAGATTCAAGTTACTGTTATCAGAGAGAAAAGAGCAGTTGCATTAGCAAAATAGTAAGGTATATAAATGTGAATTTATAAAGAGTGCTAGGTTAATTCCTTGCACTCTTTTTTTATGAATGACACAGATAAAAAACTTCGCTATATTTGTAACCAATCTTGCAATTTTAGAGTCTATATAGAAAGTAATATAATCTTGGAGGGCAAAATGAAAAAGTCAATAGTTTTAATATCAGTTCTAATACTATCCTCACTAGTACTACTAGCAAAGAAAACTGTATTAATTAACGAAGCAAATGGCAAACCCTTAGTTGGGGTAATGGTATTCTCTGATAAGGACACACTAATCTCTGATAGGTCGGGTCAAATTACAAGTTCAAGCCTTACATCTGCTCCTATTGTTACTTATAATAACATATATATCAATAGTGACCTACAATCCGTTACCGTTTATGTTGACTTCCCTTTTACATTGAATAATCCTAAGAAATTAGGAAGGATAGAAGGTGCAGTTATAGATACTTCTGGTAAGCAGTTATACTCGAGAAAAATAACTCTCTCTAGGGATGGGTTTGAATATAAAACAAGGTCAGTTAGTAAGGGTGAGTATTTCTTCGACTATTTGGCAGATGGAGATTGGACAATTCAAGTAGAAGGAGATAAAGTTTATAAACCTTTTACATCTAGTATTATATCAAATGTTAATAAAGATGTGTTAAAAGAATATGATATCGTTCTTCAATATGCACCAACAATCTACGGTACACTTGAAGCCACAGTATTAGATGATCAGGGCAATCCTGCTGAAGGTGCAAGTATTGTTATATTAGGGACAACGAAAGGAGGAAGGATAAAAGATAATGGAATTATTTCTATACCAAAGCTTGAATCTGG
Organism: bacterium; assembly: GCA_030426865.1. GTDB lineage: Bacteria > Bacteroidota > Ignavibacteria > Kapaibacteriales > UBA2268 > PGYR01. The sequence goes on from JAUHXN010000086.1 coordinate 9,097, forward strand.
TTTGTATCAAATTAAAATAAGTGTCCCAGAATTTAATTCTATTTATGATAGCGTAATTATAGAATCAGATAAGATTCTTAAAAAGAATTATAGCTTTTCAGAAAATGATAAGAAAAAATATGATACTGTGACTGTTATTGACCATGTAAGAAGTTCAAGTAATAGAGAAAATAAGGTCGACGGATTAGATAACGATAACCAATTCACAGGTGGTTTTGGTAGCTCAGGAGGTTCTTTGGATGACCCTCTTATGCCATCAACGGGTTCTTATTCATACCGTGGGCGTAAAGGAACTTCTGGTTCTGATTTATCAGGTACATACCCAGATCCTTTAATTGCTACTGGAGCTGTCAAATCTAAAGCTTCTAATGACAAAAGTACTCTTTATGACCCAATTCAACCGTCTAAAGCATCAAGTAAAGAAATAGAAATCCAAGCTGGCTCATTAACAGCAGGAGAAGTTAATGATTTTCGTAAGTGGGAAATGTGGGCGGATATAGCATCAGATGAGCTTAGCAAATATATAGACGTTTGGGGAATAGAGCCAACTAAAAGATATACTGTTCAGCTAACTTCGCTGGATAACAAACCAGTGAGCGATGCTGTTGTTAATCTTATCAGCCAAACTGGTGAAACTATATGGTCAGCTCGTAGTGATAATACGGGCAAAGCTGAACTATGGGCAGATGCTTTTAAAACTATCAATGATGATGAAAGTGGTTTGTCAGTTGAGATTTTATACAAAGGTAAAAGGCAAATCAAGAACAACATATCTGACTTCAGAAATGGGATTAATTTCGTAAAAGTTAATGAGTATTGTTCTCACTCTCAAAATGTAGATATAGTCTTCGCTATGGATGCTACTGGCTCTATGGGCGATGAGATAGAATATCTAAAAACAGAGTTATT
>JAUHXN010000087.1 GCA_030426865.1 bacterium
CCTTAGTATCTACAATAAATACTCCCGACTCGTTAGAACCTGGGAAAGGATTACCAGCCAAATCAGTTGCAACAGTCAAACCTACTGCAATTGGGTCTGAATCTAATGGATGACTACCATCAACATCGAACTTAGCAGTAAACAATGTAGCAGAGTTCCAAATAGATTGTGGTCCATTGTAAGTTAGTACTAAAGCCAAACTATCATTATCAGGGCCATTACCAGCATCAAAAGATACAACTGGTTTAACATCTGTTTTCATATCCTCAGAGAATGAGAACAATAGTCCTAATTGAGAACTACCATCTACTATAAAGTTAGGAGTTGGTGTAACACTGTTCAATTGAGGAGTTTGGAAGTCAATACCAAACAAGCTACCTTTCGTATTAGCAACTGTTTGTGTATTACCAACTACATCATTAAGACCATTTATTCTAACACCAATAGTTCTCATGTCTATATTAGTTGTGTTATCCAAATCATAAGGATATCTTAAAGTATTTGCATTTGGTCTAGAAGCTACACCCAAAGTAAGAGCCGCTACAGGTGAAGTAGGGTTTTTACCAGGAATATGGAATTCCAAAGTAGGAATTGCTTGACCTGCATCTAGTGCTTCATTATAAACTACGTCTATGTAGAATTCCGGAGGAGTTGCATCATCATCAGCTCTGTTTAACACAGGAGCTGGTGGGAATGGACCAGCAGGTGTATGGCTAGTAGTTACACTAGATACTTGCGGAGGAGTATTGTCTATTACAAACTCTACGCCAGCTGGATCTAATGTATCAGCGTTTCCATTATCATCTGCCGCAATTATTATAATTTGATAATTGCCTGAAGGTTCATTACTCGGAACTGTTACTGTTGTAGTCCAAGTATCAACGGACTTTGTAGGAGCAGCTGGTGATACTGTTAAAGCAGTATTACCTGGTCCTGTGATAATATAAGTGATTGTACCGTTATCAAAGTTAGCACAACCGTCTGTTACTTCATCGAATGCAATAGTTAACTCTCTATTAGGAGCAGAACCACCAACTGTAGTGGGGCTACCACCCGGTACACTACTTGTTACTAAGTTAGAAAGTGTAGGAGGAGTTTGATCAACATCAAATGTCTCATCATCACTATCACTATTACCAGCATCATCTGTTGCAGTAACTGTAACTAGATATTCGCCATCTATATGACTAGTAAGAATAGTGAAAGTAGCAGAGAACGTATAAGGATCTCCGTTTGTTCCGGTACCACCTGTTAAATTAACTGTTGGTTCATAAATTGCCTCAGGGCCAAAGCCAGAGTCATCTATAGTTAACTCAATGTCATCTGCATTAAAAGTACCACAACCTTCTTCCTCAACAGAGAAAGTAATAGTAACAACATCATCAGTAGTAACACAAGAAGGTGTAACTGTTAATGCTGAAATTATAGGAGCAACATCATCCTTATTCAAGTCTCTAGTTATTTCAGTAGTATTTCCAAAATCATCAAGTGCTAATAAATAAAGTGTAAATGTCCCTTGTGATAATGAATCCCAAGCTTGTAAATCTTCAAGAGCGAAACCTGAAGTAACTACTTCGTAATCATCATCAAAGTTAATTTTTGCTCTAACTTCGTCTAATCCTGAGAATGCACTAGCATCAGCGGCAGTAAACTCTACTGTTTCTATACCACGGACACAATCATCAGCAGCAGGAGAAGTACCATCAAAAGATATAGTTGGTGCTTCAGTATCTATACTGAAATTATCAGCACCTGTTGTATTGTCTTCAATCATCTGATTACCGTCATCCTCTGTATCGTCTTTTGCTCCACTTATTGTTACATCTAAGTCTTCTAATGCTACTGGTGTATTAGCATCTACAGTTGAAAAAGCTGCTATATATCTTGTATCGGTAGACCAACTACCTCCAAGATTAGTATTAGCTAATGTAACATTTGAAGTTATTGTTACGACTGGGTCATTATCACCACTATCATCCATTGGTTCATTAAAATCAATAGTAATAGTAAATACATTACCATCATCAGCTATAGAAATTTCTTGATCACTAGGAGTGACTAATGTAACAGTTGGAGCAGTTGCGTCTTTAGTAAGAGCTACTGTTGTTACCGGAGAACTAATGTTTCCTGCACCATCTGTTGTTCTTAAAGATAAAGTAACAGCACCATCGCCTAAAGGACCAAACTCAGCTATATCACCAAGAGTAGAAACTCCAGTAGTGATAGTAGTCCAATTTGTTCCACCGTTTACTGATGCTTCAGTTACCATTGTTCCACAACCAGATCCGTCATTTTCAGTAAAGTCAATAACTTTTGAGCTATTTACTTCTGCCGCTGCAGTAGGGTCATCTATTGTAACTGTGGGCTCTGTATTGTCAATTGCGAATGCTCCAGTATTTGTAACAGGAGTTGCTGAATTACCTGCAGCATCATCTGCATTAACAGTTACATTAACTGAAGTATTATCAGCATCATTAGCATCAACTAATAAAGTATACTCGTAAGTGCCAGCGCCCGTACCTGAACTAAATGTCCAAGAGTTTGCAGTAGTTGCATTATCACTTATAGTGATTAAAGAATTGTCAAATACACCACAACCTGCTTCGGTTACATCAAATGTTAATGTAACAGTTGTTCCACCGTTTACACAAGTCTTATCAACAGCTACATTTGAAATTACCGGAGCTGTATTGTCGATAGTAAAGGCACCAGTATTTACAACTTCGTCAGCATCATTACCAGCATCATCAGTAGCGTTGATTGATACTTCAACATCGCCGTCTGGATCAACTGATTCAATATTTATAGAATAAGTAAATACATAAGGACTGCCTGATGTACCTAATCCAGTTTGCGAAATAAATCCAAAGCTTTCATCTAAATTTGGCGATTCATCAACTGAAATATCATTCTCATCAAAAATTCCACAACCTTCTTCCACTACTTCGAATGTAAGTGTAACAACGTCTGTGCCATTTACACATGTCAAATCATATGCTGTGTTTTGGATTATTGGCTTAGTGTTATCTATAGTAAATGTTGCATCTGTATTAGGAGTAGCTGGATTACCAGCTGCGTCAGTTCCATTTATTGATACTGTCACCAAACCATCTGGGTCACCAGCGACTAAAGCTAAAGTATAAGTATATGGGCCTACACCAGTACCTGAAACATAAGTCCAAGCTTGCTCAGTCGTAACATCATCTTCAATAAGTAAATTAGTACCATCGAAAGTTCCACAACCGTCTTCTGTAACAGAGAATGTTAAAGTAACTATGTCACCTCCATTCTCACATACAGCAGTAACAGATGCAGCAGTAAACACAGGGGCAGTGTTGTCAACATTGTATTCAGCATCTTCTGGGTCAAGAGGTGATGCTATGTTACCAGCGTCATCCGTTGCAAAAACTTCTATATTCCAATCTCCATCGGCATCATCAAAATCAATTTCAACACTACCTGTGAATAGATAAGGGGATTCAACTGACCCATCACCACTTGTTAAAACTAAACTTTGATTCGGATTATCTGGAGCAGATTCACCAGGACCTGTGATTATTACAGTTACATTATTTGTATCGAAAGTGCCACACCCATCTTCAACAACTAAGAAAGTATATTCAAGAATATCTCCATCAGAATCTGATAGACAAGTTCCGTCTTCACCAGTTATTTGTAGGTTTGAGATTATAGGAGGCGTTTTATCCAAAGTTGGACCACTTGTATTATTATCTGTTTCAGGGCCGTTACCAGCATCATCTGAAGTAGTGACGTCTATAGTATATTGACCTTCATCATCACCAGCTTGGAATGTGTAGGTGAAATTAGAAGCAGTAGCACCAGTTGCATCAAAACTAGACGATGTCATAATGTGTTCTTGTGAAGTAGTATTATTAATCAACTTCACAACTACATCGGCTGCATCATAAGTGCCATAGCCAACTTCTGTAAGAGTAATATCAGCTTCAACTTCATCTCCAACTTTGTTACAAGCATCACCTGGATAATCGATAAAATCGATAGATGGAGAAATGTTATCAATAGAGAAGACATCTGAAGCTGTATGAGTACCTGCAGAAATCAAATTTCCAGCTAAATCTTCAGCATTACCAATAGTAACATCTATATCTAAACTTTCTTGATCTGCACCATCGAAATTAATAGTAGCTGTGAAAACAGTACCTTCAGGATTCCAAAATCCAGTTACATAACTCATACCTTGTGGACTTGGAGTATTAAAGCTGAAAGTTGGTGTTAACCAAGTTTTCATTGCTTCATTGAATGTAACTATAAAAGTTAAATCTTGACCATTGTCATCTTCAAAGATCACATTATCAAGACCTCCACCATTATTCATTTCACCAGTGAGAGTGATAGATGAAACTTGAGGAGGAGTATTATCTTGTGGAGTAAAAAACTCATATTCTACAACAGAAGAATTACTATTACCTATATAAGAGTAAAGTTGATATTTATAATCTGAAGGACCTACTAGATCCGTCAATTCAAAAGCAACATCATCAGAAATATCTAATTCATCAAAAGGCTGAACAACTGCTTCAGTAGTTGGGTCATAAGCCGAGTTTCCAGAACCTTCACCTTGGCTATCCACTAAAAGTGAGAAGATATATCCATCCGGAGCAGGGGCAGCCGCAGTCCAAGATAGGTCAGCCGTAGTAGCTGTTATATTAGTCGCTTGTAAGGCAGTCGGTGGATTAACCGTCACTAAAGTAGTGAAGTTACGTGGGTTATTCGTACTTGTACCTTGATGGAATGCCGTAATTGGAGTAGATCCATCTTCGTTATACTCAAATACTTGTACATAATATTGTTGACCACTCGCCAATCCTGTGATGGTAGTAAACCACTCAGAACCAACTAGATTGTCAATTACTATGTCGCTTCCACCTGCAATAGTAATAGCATTCCCTAAAGTACCATCAGCCGTAGCATATTGGTCACCGTCTACAGGTATATCAATAGTAGCATCGGTAGAAAATACGATAACACGTTTATTACCGTTCCCTTTTACCATTGTTATATCAACCGAAGTCGATGTGACATTGGAGAATGAGATGTACCGAGCTTGTCGGCTCGGTGCGGTGGCGGCAAATAAATCGATAAACCCAATGAGGGATATCACCGCCAAAGTGAGAATAAATCTAGTAATTCTAGACATAAGCTCTCCTATGAATTATTAATAAAATTATATTTAAAATTCGTTATATATATAGAATTATGTGTTAAAAATGACACACTTTTTCTAAATTTTATATTCTGACACATTCAAGAATAAATGATTTTATCGGAAAAAACAAGAGGGATTATTAACTTTCGTTAAATAAAAATCTCAGTATATATACCTAATTATAGTCCTAATGATTGTCAATAGTTAATCACGAACGTTTAATTAATTTTTATTAATTTCGATTGTTAAGAACATTTAATATTAATTTAGCTTTGTTTTAACAGATGTATAAACATTTTGAGTGGAATAGTGATGGATGAATTTGAAACTTCACTTCACTCAGTATGACGGGATCACTTTGAACGAAACACGTCACTCTGAGCGTAGCGAAGAGTCTAGGGAATGGAGTGAAAATAAAGAGTCTATTAAAGACTAAGGTATCATAGACACTTCGGTCGATTTGAACATTGTGGTGTTTTTATGGATACTTCTAACGCCTTCGGCGTTATCAGTATGACGGGATCAATCTGAATGCTGTGCTGTCATTATGCTCTTAATCGCGAGATTGCCACGTCGCGTTGCTCCTCGCAATGACATTCTACGCCGCCTTTTAACATGGGGTGACTTAGGTGGGTTACCCTTCCTTCTTCGGATATTCGAAACAGATTAATCTGGATTCAGCATTTTTAATATCTGACCAAAATTCTGTCTGCATCTCTACTCCAACGACAGAGCAAGTAGGCATATTACCTATGTTCTCATTGCTCAAATATGTCGCTAAGTGACTGTGGTCGGGGTTATGACCGAAGACCATCACTGAATCTATTTTTTGAGATAGTTTAGTTAGCATATCTATTGTAAACCTCTGCCCTACATCATATATCTCGTGGTGATATTTTATACAATCTGCAGGATAATCAAAGACTTCGGCGAAGTACTTAGCTGTAGTTTTGGCTCTCATAGCAGGGCTTGAGATTATCAGATCTGGTCGTTCGCCAAGCGATTTTATTCTTTCTGCCATAATAGGTGCGTCTCGGTGACCTCTTTCGTTCAACGGTCTTTCAAAATCTATTAAGTTATTGTCCCAATCAGATTTTGCGTGTCTAACTATAAATATCTTTTTCATTTTTTCAACTCCAAAGCCGAATCGGTGTTTTGTTTTGTCTTGTTTTTACTATTCAGAAATAAATTTGATTCCTGTTCTATCAATTTTTGAATTTTTGCCGCACTAGTTGAATCATTTTTTTTGTTGTATGCACTCATTAGCAGGTTTTTCATTGTCTCTCTGTAATGATGTCGAGTATTTTTATTGGTAATCTGAAGCCATACTTTCTGTTGAAAATATGTTTTTAGAGTATTAATAGTCAAATTATCTTGACCCGTACTATCAGCACGAATAGCTTTATTAATAGCTTGATTCAATTGATTAATTACTAAAGAATCTGTTGATACTTGTTTGGTTCCATTTTTAGAGCCAGAGTATTCCTCCACCTTTGCACTCATGTGAGCAATTATTTCTTTGTCATTGAAATCAAAATTCTTGTATTCGTAAGCAAATTCTGGGCGTACACGAAGTACTATATCATCAGATTCACCAAATTCACTTTCTTTTAGCTTTTTAAGGATAGAGTTCAGAGTCCCAGATGTAAGGTTAGTTTCTGTGAGAGAAAGCCCCCCCATTAGAACTAAGTCACCGAAAATACCACCATAATTATTAAAACTTTTAAGCATAGCTTGCTTCATAAACTTACCTTGGTTGTAAGTTCTTTGCCAATCTCCCCCACCGAATACTTTTCGTGAACGAAGCACTTGCAGAGTTTGCTTTGAGTTTTCATACCCTAGCCATTCTATAATCCCCATAGCTTGAGAGAAACCGAATTCCATATAGTAATGTATAGTATCCAATTCTGCTATCTGAGCAATGCGACTGAGGTAAGCTCTTCTGCCTTTTGCTGGTCTTAGTACAGCTATAGTATTAAAGTTAGTAGTATCAGGCATACCAGCATCTGCGTATGTATCACGTGGAATACTAGTTATCTCAATCTCACCTTTATCTATAAGAATAGATAAGACGTGATTGGCATCGGCATGCTTGAAGTTGCTACCCATCCGCGAATCGACACCAGTTATACAAATATTGACACGACGACCATTGTATTGTTTTTTGTAAACAACTCCGGCTTTTTTATCGATAGTAAAAGGTATATCTTTATTGAAATCTTTGCTCGTACGGATAACAGAGAATTCTTTATTGTTCTTAGCAGCTTTCTTAGCTTTGTCTAATTCGAATTGTTTTCTATTGACAATAGTATTAGAACTAGTTCTTATAAAAGGTGAGAAAGTAGTAGGGCTATTCTCTTTAGCAAAATCCTCAGTAGGTTCTGAGAAAATATTAAAAACGAAAATAAGCAAACCTGCAATTGTAATGAAAAACAAAACAGTAATGATACTGAGATGCTTTATAATATTTTTAATTTTACTGTTCACTTTTCTCAATTATATAAAATAGTTAGCCGAAAAATTAGTAACTTTTTACATCAAAGTCAAGAATAATCTTATGAAGTGTATTGTAATGTTATTATTTACAACTATTCTATTTGCTTATTCTAGTAATAATTTCTTAGTTTTGCACTTATGAAAATAGGCAACGTAGAAATAGGAAACGGAATATTCTTAGCACCAATGGAAGATGTATCAGATCTACCATTTAGGGTAATCTGTAAAAAATTAGGTGCAGATATAGTATATTCGGAGTTTATTGCTTCCGAGGGAATAATCAGGCATTCGAGACAATCGAAACGCAAGATGATAATAGACCCAGAAGAGCGACCAACCGCTATACAGATATTCGGTGCAGATGTAGAAAATATGGTTACGAGCGCTAAGATAGTCGAGGACTCTGGTGCCGATATTTTGGACATCAACTATGGTTGTTGGGTAAAGAAAGTAGTGAAGCGAGAAGCAGGTGCAGCATTTTTGAAGCAGCCAGAAAAAATGGCTGAACTAACCCAAGCAGTAGTAGAAGCAGTTAATATACCCGTAACAGTGAAAACTAGGTTAGGTTGGGACCAAAATAAAATAATAGCTGTCGATGTAGCACAGATGATGGAGCAAGCTGGTGCTAAGGCATTTGCTATACATTGCCGTACTAGAAATATGGGTATGACCGGAAATGCAGATTGGAGCTGGGTACCGAAGATAAAAGAAAATGTTACAATACCAGTAATCCTCAATGGGGATGTTCGTAGTGCCGAAGATTGTCGTATAGCTTTCGAAGAGTACGATGCCGATGCATTGATGATAGGTAGAGCATGTATTGGATATCCATTTATATTCCACAGAGCCAAAGTGATGATGGAACAAGGTTTTGACCCAGGTGAACCAGATTTACGATTGAAAATAGATACTTGCTTAGAACATCTCAGGTTAACCGTAGAGCACAGAGGTGACCACGGATTAGTAGTATTCAGAAAGCATTATTCTGGTTATCTGAAAGGGTATTATAATGCTTCATCTGTAAGAAGAGATTTGATGGAATGTACAACTTATGATGAAGTAAGATCTTACCTTGAAAGATACTATGATGAACTAGAAAAGACAGATAATCTAGAACCCATTAGTAAAGTTCGAACAGTTCAAAAGTTAAGCTGCGAGAGTAGTTCATACGTAAAGCAGCAAACGGCTGACACTTAATAATCATCTGAAATCAATTACTTCTATATCCTTAGTTGGAGTATATACAAATTTACTCGAATCGATTTTCGGATTTTTTTCTAATAGTTTAATATTATAATTCATGATTCCATTTGGAGTATCCACTGTAACTCTTAGTAATTCTTTGTTACTTCCAAAATACAAAGTCAAATATTTTAATTGATCACTATATTCAGAGCGTACTTTAGGTTTGAGCTTCAAACTATACTTTTCATTATTACTTGTGTTTTTAAGAGCAGAGTAAGTAATTGGCTCCAATTCTTCCAATAAACCAAAGAATATAGTTTCAAGAGTTAAATCTTTGGAGTCTTCATAGTCACTAACTGTAGCAGAAACTCCTGGACTTATATTCCATATAGTTTCCCCATCAGATATTATTACATTATCTTTAAGTGACAATCTCATAAAACCACCTTTCTTTGCATAAAGTTCGGCAGCTTTTTCATTCATTTCGGACATACCAAAAATAACATGAATTGAGTTTATACTATTAAACTCAGACTTAAGCTCATTGAATATACTCTCTTTGTCATTTTGGGCTAACGCAACAGACACAGAGACTACCAACAATAGGACTAATATTTTACTCAATCTTTGCATCAATCTTACCTCTTACACCACTGTATTTAGTCAACTCGGCACCTACGTACCCTATTAAAATCTTTGTAGCCACTTTGACAGGTATTTTCCTATCATCAGCAGTCATCCAAACTACTATATTACCTTCATTTTTGAATAGTCCACCCTCTTGAACAAGTGGTTCTACCACGTGACATTTGAACTTACCTGCTTCTACTTCAATTGTCTGAGTACCTAACATTTTGATACCGAGAGTATAAGTAGAATCCTTGTAGAAATTCTTCAGATAAGCTATGGAATCTTTTTTCATATTTTTCAGATCCCAAGTACGCACATAATAAAGAGCTGAAACAATATCATTCACATATTCAGGTATTTTGTATTCACCTTCAGTAGTTTTTGCAACATTCTTCTTTTGATCGAACTCAGCACTGAAATCGCGTTTATATTTTCCTTCGCGAATATGTTGTTCGAACTTCCATGGAAAAATCCCAC
>JAUHXN010000088.1 GCA_030426865.1 bacterium
TAGAATTTCATCCTTCCAGTGTATCTGAATTTCTTACCTTCTTTGATATTGTTTTCAGAAGCATAGCGGATTAAACCCTTCGGTTTATTTATCTGCTCCATAACTGCATCACACGCATCCATACACGCAGTACAATTCACACATTCCATTTGTGTACCGTTACGTATATCTATACCAGTTGGGCATACAAATACACACTTCTTACAGTCTATACAATCGCCTGCAGATTCATCTCTCTTTTTAGTAAATTTCTCTCTTGGCTCTCCCCTTACATAGTCATAAGCAACAATTATTGACTCTTTGTCAAGCAATACTGTTTGTAATCTACCATAAGGACATACAAAAGTACATGCTTGCTCACGGAACCAAGCGAACACAGCAAAGAACACTCCTGAGAAGATTATCATAGCTATCAATCCACCTAAGTGTTCACCTACAGGATCAGTTATAATCTCGAATAGTTTATCAGTGCCTATTATATACGACAAGAATAAATTTCCTATAAGGAAAGATAAAGCGTAGAATATTGCTAGTTTACCACCTTTCTTTAGGATTTTCTCCCTATTCCAAGGCATACGGTTTAGCAATCTTTGCTTATTGGCGTTGCCTTCTATCCAATACTCTATTCTTCGGAAGACCATCTCCATAAAGATAGTTTGTGGACAGAACCAGCCACACCAAACCCGACCCCACGCGGAGGTAAAAAGTACAATAAAAAGCACTAATGTTAGAAACCCTAAAGCTAGGATTATAAAGTCTTGCGGCCAAAATATTGATCCAAATATGATGAACTTTCTTTCTACTAGATTGAACATCATCAATGGATTACCATTTATTCTTATAAATGGTGTAATAATGAAAATAGCAAGTAAAAAATAGCTTACTAGTTTTCTCTTATCGTATCTCTTACCTTGTGGTTTTTGTGGGTAAACCCACACTCTTCCTTTTTTACTTATAGTGGCTTGTGTGTCTCTGAACGAATCAGAAGCATCTATCACAGCACCACCAGGTTTTTTCTCTTCTGAGCCAGAAAAAGAAAGGTCTTCCATATTGACATATTTGCCTTTCTTTTTCTGGTTTTCACCACTAGGGTTACTTTTCTTATCCAAGGTATTTATTCTCCTTGATACTCTTCTCCCTCAGGTGCTTTACCGTTCGGGGGATTAGTATTTCTAAATTTCTGATCTATATAAGATGACACTTGAACAATCTTTTTAGTCTTTAGTATTGGCTCCCACGCTATCATACCCTTCTCAGGTACACCGTGTGTAATAGTGTTAACTATGGATTTGAAATCTCCACCGTGCTTCCAAAATTTATCACCTAAATTAGGTCCAATACTACCTTCTCCTGTTTGACCGTGACAACTAGCACAGTTCATCTTATATATTTTCTCACCTTCAGCAATATCTTCTGCTGAGGTCATCAAAGCTATTTCGATTTGTGCTTGATCTCCATTATCACCACCACCATATAATTTCTCTGCAGCCGCTAATTCACTATGATATTCTTCTAATTGTGTAGGCCCCATTCCAGTGAATTCGAAATAAAATAGATACACAACAGCCCATATAATAGTTAGTACAAATAGACCAACCCACCATGTAGGCATAGGATTATCAAACTCCTGGATACCATCATAACTGTGGTCTAATAGTTTATCTTCTTCTTTTGACATTTTAATTTCCTCTCTGATTTATAACTTTGTTATCATTTAACGGGATATTTGCAGCGTCATCTACGTCTTCTTTTCTCAACATAAAAGTACGCACTAAGATTAGGGTAAAGAACGTGAAGAACCCAAGTAATACAACTATTGGTAGTATCTCTAGATTTTCTACGCCTGATAAAATATTCTTAAACATTGGTTACCTCTTTTTTTATTGGACCTGATCTGCAGTAGAAGCAGCATTTCCTTTGATGTCAGTACCCAATCGTTGTAAGTACGCAATCATAGCAACTATTTGCTTGTTTGCCCCTACTTCGATTCCCGAATTTTTCAAGTCATTCACTATCTCGAACGCTTGTCTGTCATAATCTCTCATTACGAAGTTCTCATATCCACTAGAATATGGTACACCCATAGCTGTCATTAGTTTGATTTTCTTAACAGTCAAAGTAGTATCAACTTCATTTTCTGCCATGTGAGGATATAGTGGCATCACAGAACCAGGTGACATTTTCTCTGGCTCCATCATGTGATAATAGTGCCAAGCATTATTATATTTCCCACCTATACGGTGTAAATCTGGACCCAAACGCTTAGAACCCCATTGGAATGGTCTGTCATAAACGAATTCACCTGATTTAGAGTATTCACCATATCTAGCTGTTTCAAATCTAAATGGTCTAATCATCTGAGAGTGGCAAGTATAACAACCTTCACTAACATATATATCTCTACCTTCTAGCTCTAGTGGAGTATATGGCTTAACAGAAGTGATAGTTGGAACATTTGATTCTATCATATACATTGGTATTACTTCGAAAAGTCCACCAACTACTACTACTACTGTACTAGCTATTATAAATGGTAATGGGCGACCTTCGATCCATTTTGATCTTTCCCACCATTTTACTTTACCATTAACTTCTTCTTCGTGAGCTTCTTGATCTTTTAGAGCAATACCTTTACCTGTTTCTGTTTTAAGGAAAGTTCCTTTCTTAGCAGTCATATATAAGTTGAATGCCATCAGAATAGTACCTAGTAAATAAATAGTACCACCTACTGAACGTACTATATACATAGGTATAATTTCAGTTACAGTTTCTAGGAAGTTAGTGTATAGTAGTGCACCACTTGCATCAAATTGTTGCCACATAAGACCTTGAACTACACCAGCCCAATACATCGGAATAGCATAGAGTAATATACCTATAGTTCCTATCCAGAAATGCGCATTTGCCATTTTCTTAGAGAAAATCTCAGTCTTCCACATTTTAGGTACTAACCAATATAGCACACCAAATGTCAAAAAGCCATTCCAACCTAACGCACCAATATGTACGTGGGCAATAGTCCAATCAGTATAGTGAGATAAAGCATTTACTGATTTCACTGACAACATTGGACCTTCAAAAGTGGCCATACCATAAGCAGTAATTGCCACTACCATAAATTTCAATATAGGTTCTTCTCTAACCTTGTCAAATGCACCTCGCAAAGTAAGTAGTCCGTTAAGCATACCTCCCCAAGACGGAGCTATAAGCATAAGCGAGAAAACAGTACCAAGAGACTGCGCCCAACCAGGTAAAGAAGTAAATAGTAAGTGGTGAGGACCAGCCCATATATAAAGGAAAATCAATGACCAAAAGTGAATAATAGATAGTTTGTAAGAATAAACTGGTCTATTTGCTGCTTTTGGTAAGAAATAATACATTAGTCCTAAGAAAGGAGTCGTTAAGAAAAATGCAACAGCATTATGTCCATACCACCATTGTACAAGTGCATCTTGAACACCAGCGAAAACTGGATAACTTTTAGTTAGAGCAACTGGCAACTCTAATGAATTAACTACGTGTAGCAATGTCACTGTAACCCATGATCCTAAGTAAAACCATATAGCAACGTACATGTGCTTTTCGCGACGCTTCATCAAAGTCATTATCATATTGATACCGAATGCTACCCAAACAAGGGCAATCATTATATCAATAGGCCATTCCAACTCTGCATATTCTTTACCAGTAGTAATACCCAATGGTAAAGTAATAGCTGCTGCAAGTATAATTAATTGCCATCCCCAAAAGTGGAAATTACTCAGCATGGAATTCCACATCGAAGCCTTACAAAGCCGTGGGAGAGAGTAATAAACACCCATAAAGATTGCATTACCCACGAACGCAAATATTACTGCATTCGTATGTAATGGTCTAAGTCGTCCAAAGGTTAGGTATTCTAAGTTGATACCCATACTTTGATAAAAAGTCGGCCAATAAAGCTGTATAGCTATTAACACACCAACAAGCATACCGACGATGCCCCAGATTACTGTGGCAAGCATAAACTTCTTTACTATGACATTGTCATACAAGAAGGATTCTATTTTGCTTTCATTAGTACTCATTTATACTGTCCTATATGAATTATAATTATTTATCTTTTATCTTCTGCATCATCAAAAAGTATTCTTACAGCAGGAGTGTATGTATCCTTGAATTGGTCTTTCTTAACAGACCTAACGAACAACACGAGGAAAAGTATTGCTATAAAAAGACTTATAATGATTAGTGCTACTAAGGCAAACATAGTTAGTGCCGTTTATATTTTTATTCAATACTAAATTAAGAAAAACAACATATAATTCCAATAATGAAGACTCTTTTATCCTTAATTATTTTCACGTTAAAGCCATTAAAAAAGAGGACTTAAACTGTCCTCTTTCAGTAATGCTTTATAGATTTAGTGGTTAGTAAATAGGTCTATTTAAGTCAGTTTTAAAAGTTTTTTTTGAAAAAAAATGAAATAATTTACTCTTCTAAGTAATCTTCTAACCGACCTTCAAATGAATTAAACCCATACCATATACCGAATACATTATCGCCTTTTACGTTTCCTTCTACATTGAGTCCACCATTATTGAATATACCTGCATCCGAATTACCTTCGTATCTAGTTTGATAGTAAGGATAGTATTTAATATCATAGAAAATCATTTGGAAACTAATATCATCTGGTTCATCATAAACCGATTCACTAAAATAAATCTCATATTCTTTGCCAACTCTATCTATTAACTGAAAGCCATAATCACCATACCCATTATCTAACTGTGATACCCTTATCATACCCTTGTCTTTAGATTCAACATTTAAAGCATAAGTGAATTGATCATAACCCCATCGGTTTATTACCTTTTTACGGAATGAGTTGATTTCAGGAAATTTTGGAATAGCTGTTGTAGCATAAGCAAACTTATCTTTCCACTTTACTTCTAATCTATATTCGACTCCTTCTTCTAAAGTCAAAGTATCCTCGGATACATAGATTGACTGACCCTGATGAATTAAATTCATGACTTTGTCTTTATAATAAACTTTACAAACAGCATCTTTGATAGTAACTTTTTCGAGTGTTAATTCTTCCAAAGGAGGAATCGATTTGGTAACTGATACAGATAGATTTCTACTATTAATACCGAACTGTCCTTGTATAATCAGTTTTTCGACATAAGGTAAATTAGAATCAACGGACTGCTCCAAATCGTCACAAGAGGAGAGCATTGCTGTTAGTATCAAGAGTGTTATTATAATTGATTTTTTCATATTAGAACTCAAAACTTAATCCTAATGTAGGAATGATTGGGAATAAAGTTATCTGTTTTAGTTTTTTACTACTTTCACCTGTTTCATAGTCATATTCATTATTTATATACCAGGCGAAGGGGTTACGTCTGTCGTAAACATTATAGATATTAATAGAAAGTACCCACGGTAATTTATAAGCTTCAAATTTGTACATAAAATTCAAATCCATTCGATGGTAAGCTGGTAATCTGACACCATTTCTTTCGGAAAACTGATATTTTTCATCATTGTAATTGAAATCATCTCTCCAAATATAGGTAGAAGTTGGCATAGTGTAGGCCTGACCAGTACCGTAAACCCAAGCCATTCCAAGCTCCCAAGTATCATTAAACTCATAGTTCAATGTTAACGATACATCGTGCCTTCTGTCATATCTTGGGTAGAATTCATTCCCCCGATTCAAATCAGCAAATTGGCGTTTAGTCCAAGCTAGTGTATAGCCAATCCAACCAGTGAAGTTCCCTATTTGCTTGTTCAAAAATAGCTCTATACCATAAGCTTCACCCTCACCTCGAGTGAATTGTTCTTCGAGAGGAATACCTAGAGTAAATTCAGCATCATCTCTATACTCAAGCAGATTATCCATCTTTTTGTAATATCCTTCCAAAGAGACTAAGTATGTATCGTCAATTATATTCATTTCGGCACCTAATACCCCTTGGTAAGAGCGGCTTGGCAAAATATTTTCTGTAGAAGGAAACCAAAGGTCTGTAGGCAAACTAATATTGTTCCTTACGACCAGATGTATGTACTGATTTGCAACTGCGAATGCTCCCTTTAGCCTTACTCCTTCACCTGTCAGATAGGTAGCTGAAAGCCTAGGCTCTATGTCCAAATAGTTCCCTTGTTGGAAATAATAACCCCTCAAACCATAGTTTACATCCAGTCTATCAGTCGCTTTCCATTCATCTTGAGCATAGAGAGCTATATCGAATGTATTAATATTCCCTTCACCTAAAAAATCTGCTTCATTTATATTAGATTCATTAAAATTAGCTTTTGCGTTGAAATTGTGCCAGGTTATATCTGCACCAGTTTTAATAATGTGATTGTCATAAGCCAAATATTGTGCATCACCTTTGAGTACAATGTCTCTAATCCTAGAACCAGTATTAAATATAACATCTTCTTCGCCAATATTCGAATCGAATATATAATCGGTATAAACAAGAGAGAAATTAGTAAACAATTCAGGGTTAACTATATGCATCCATCTCATATTAGCTGTGCTATTCCCCCAGTTAACACTTATATCATCATTATCGTTTTCGTTTACACCGAATACGTCTCTAGCGAAGTAACCACTAACATAGAGTACATCATTATCAGAAAGTTTATAATTTGCCTTAGCATTGAAATCATAGAAATAGTAAGTAGGAGCATCATTAGTAATCAAGCCAAGCAATAAATCAAAATAAAAGCGTCGCCCAGAAATCATAAACGAAGAATTTTCATTAATCGGACCTTCAACTGTAAGCTTAGAGCTGATAAGCGATATACCTGCCTTACCTCCAACTTTGTCTTTCCTACCTTCTTTCATAGTCAAGTCAAGTACGCTTGATAATCGCCCACCATATTCTGCAGGAAATGCCCCTTTAATCATTCGGATATCTTTGATTGCGTCATTGTTGAATGAGCTGATGAAACCAGCAAGATGTGATGGATTATAGACAGTAACTCCGTCAAGTAATATCAAATTCTGATCGGGGGAACCACCCCGTACATACAATCCACTGGATAATTCTGAACCGGCAGCTATACCCGGGAGCAGTTGTAAAGTTCTAAATATATCGACTTCACCACCGAAGGCAGGCATTTTGGAAACGAATGAAGGACTAATAGATATAGAGCTTATGGAACTAGTAGGACTCGACTCTCTGTCAGCAGTAACAGTTAACTCTTGTGTCATTACTGATACTGATTCTAGCTGGATATTTTGTCTTAAATCATCATTCGCAACGGTCAACTTAGTTAGCTTTATTTTATATCCAACAGAGGAAACAGCGAGGTAATATGTACCACTAGATATATTTGGCAAAGAGTAGAATCCGAACTTATTACTATATGCCCCTTTCACGAAATTGTCTTTGTTGATTACAGAGTCTTTGTACAATGCAACTGTAGCAGAAATTATCGCTTCTTTGCTAGTATCGTCATTAACTATACCCGAAATAGAGTATTTTTCCTCAGATAGAACCGAAAACGGGAGTACCCATATAATGAGAAGTAATATATATTTCATTAATAAGTCTTAAAATTTTAGTTGAAACTAATTACAATTACGAATATTTGCAAGTGGAAGTTAAGGTGTCATTAATATTTTTTTCTTTAGTTTGAAACTAGTGAAAAAGAAAGAATCTATAATAAAATACTATAAAAAGCAGTCGGGTTTTTACGATATAACTCGACCACTATTTCTGTTTGGTCGCAGTATAATAGTGAAGTGGATAGCAGAAACCAATCCTAAAGGTCTTTTATTAGAAGTAGGATGTGGTACTGGGCATTTGCTTAAATTACTTGCTAGGAATACTGATTTCGTTCTAACTGGTATTGATCTATCTTCAGATATGCTAGAAATAGCAAAGCGTAAATTAAACTCCTCAGTTAAATTGTATCAAACAGATTTAACTGATTTTAATCCAAATGAAAAATATGATGCCATAATTTTCAGTTATGTTTTCACTTTAGAATTAGATAAAAGAAAAGAACAAATCATTAAAGCTAAGCAACTACTAAAACCCAATGGTAGAATATACGTCCTTGATTTTCACAGATATGGTTCGACTTTATATAAACGATATATGAATTGGCACGGAATAGAGATGGGTGTAGAACTTTTGCAACTATTAGAGAGTGAATTCAAAACAGAGAAGAAAATTACAAAAAAAGCATACTTCGGTATTTGGGAATATTTTTTATACGAAGGTGTAAATGAAAAGTATAAATAGTAAAATACAAGAACTTAGTAGTGTAGAAAAAACTATGCTAATTCCTCTATGGGCCAGAGCAGAAGAGTCTAGGAATGGTGGTTTGTTAAATGACGAACTTTCTTGTCAGATTATAAATGAGATTGATACTTCAATATACGAATTTGATCAGATGAGCAAATTTGTAAAAAATTATCTACTCACAGCTATAGCCAACAGGACTTTGCTAATAGATGATTTTTTGGATAATGTAGTAAACGAAGAAACTGTAATTTATAATTTTGGATGTGGACTAGACACAAGATTTAATAGATTTGCTGGAAAGGTAAAGGTATGGAATGATATTGATATGCCCAAAGTAATCGATATTAGAATGTCATTTACAAAGGAAAGTGCAGACTATAAAATGCATGCAATAAATGCTTTGTCAGACAATTCGATGGAGGGAATAAATCTATCTAGAAACTGTGTTGTAATCTGTGAAGGAATACTAATGTATTTTACTGAAATAGAGGTTAAAAATTTTCTTAAAAAGGTGATTGACTCTACTCAGTCAGGTAAGATGATATTGGAAACTCTAGGGAGCTGGACAAAGTTAAAAGTAAACCCTGTAATAAAAGGTATTGGAGAAAACAGCAGATATACTTGGTCTTTGAATAATACGCAAGATTGCCGTAAATTGGATACTCGATTGAAAATGATAAACTCCAAAACTATTTTTGATTTGAATAAGGAGCGATGGGGATTAATGAGTAGATTGATGAATTCAGATTTTTTAAACAAAAGAATTAGTAGTAAAATAACATTATATAGGTATTGATGCCAATAATCAGATTAATATTAGTAGCACTAACGACCATTTATTTCACAATCAAGGAATTGTGGATGTTGACATTTAGTTCCCGGATAGATACAAGGATGTATGTTGGTTGGAGTCGTGCTTTGAATAAGATAATAGGAATCGAAATTGATATAGATGGTATAGAGAATATAAAACCCGATAAAAGTTATATATTCGTATGTAACCATAGTAGCTTGCTAGATATCCCTGTGTTATTAGGTACTTTACCCGGCGATGTAAGGATAATATACAAACGGGAATTAGAGAAAATCCCAATATTTGGTTATGGGTTGAAACGTTCTAACCTGATTAGTATAGACCGAACTGACCCACGCAAAGCGATGAAAAGCTTGGACGAGGCGATAGAGAAAATCCGATCAGGAGCTTCGGTTATTATCTTCCCAGAAGGTACCCGTGATGCTGGTGCTGAGGTAAGTGAATTCAAGCGAGGTGGATTTCTAATAGCTGAAAAAGCACAAACACCTATTATCCCAATAGCAGTATGTGGTACATACGAATTATTACCATCAGGTAAGTTGATGTTAAAACCTGGAAAAGTGAAAATATCTATAATGCCAGAAATTGACGTTAAGGCAATGGATAGAAATGAGTTGAAGGGTTTAAAAGCACTTGTCCGAGAAAAAATAGTTGCTGAATTAGCAGAAATGTGTAAATAAATTTTGTTTTTTAGCAAATAAGCAATATTTTTGTAGTCTTGAAAAAGATAACTGGTCGAATAGCTCAGTTGGTAGAGCAAAGGACTGAAAATCCTTGTGTCGGGGGTTCAAATCCCTCTTCGACCACCATTAAAAAAGCCCTTGTAACAACCGTTACAAGGGCTTTTTTCTTATTGAAATAA
>JAUHXN010000089.1 GCA_030426865.1 bacterium
AACAGAGAATATAAAAGTCGATTTTATCCAAATTAGAGAGCTTCTAGGAAATAAATCTGCATGTAAAACAGCATCAAGTATAATATATAAAGAGTTTATTGCTTGAAAATAACCACTAAAATAGGGCTATATTTACTATATTTGATTTCTCTTACATGGAGAGTATCTATATTAGGAACTTGTGATAAAAATCCTAAAGTAGTAGCATTTTGGCATGGGAAAATGCTTCCAGTATGGTTTTATTTTAGAAAGTATAAAAAGAAAGCTGGTATAGTAAGTAGTAGTAAAGATGGTCAGATACTCTCTGATTATCTAAAAATTTTAAATTTCGAATTGATACGTGGTTCATCATCAAAAGGTGGAAAGAAAGTCATAGAAAGAGCTGTTGAACTTTCAGATGATAATACTATCTTAATAACTCCTGATGGACCTAGAGGACCAATCGATAAAATGAAAATTGGAGCAGTTTTAATATCACACAGAGGCAATATTCCTCTTCAACTTTGTAGTGTAAAAATTGCTTGGTCTATAAAGTTAAAAAGTTGGGATAAATTTGAAATACCATTGCCATTCTCCCCAATCACTCTTAAGTTCTCAGAGATTTATGAGTTTAATAATTTGGATGATAGAGAAGAAGTACAAAAACAATTAATAACATTAGAAAAGATAATGAGTGATCTTAGTTGAAATTGTTATCATACATATATATTCTAATCACAAGAATTAGAAACTTCTTTTATAATAACGAATTGATAAAAAGTTATAAATCTAAATCCTATGTTATTTCTGTTGGTAATATAATAGCTGGTGGAACTGGTAAAACTCCAATAATAATATATCTAGCTAAAATGTTAAAAAATGAAGGATATAAAGTAGGTATCATTACTGGAGGTTATAAACGAAAAAGTAAAAGTCTTCTAGTTGTTCATGATTCAGATAAATTATCCACAACTGTGGATAAAGCTGGCGATGAGGCGTATATGATAGCTAAAGAAGTAGGCTCTCCCCTTCTTATTCATGATAAGAAGTATATGGCACTAAAAGAGATGGATAATATATTTGAGATAGATGTAGTTTTAGTAGATGACGGATTTCAACATAGAAAAATATATCGTGATCTAGACTTAGTTTTAATAAATCAAAAATCAATTGATGAAGAATATCTTATACCGGCTGGATATCTTAGAGAAGAGAAAAAGAATCTAAAGAGAGCTGATGCAATACTGTACAGAGATTTGAACAAAGTAATTGAATATCTTGACGATAAAGAATCTTTTAAATTCACAAGTAATATTAATACAGATAAAATAACTGAAAATGGGGCAATTGTAGTAACTGCTATTGCTAATCCGTCAAATTTCATTAACTTTTTAACTGGAAATAATGCAAGGATTGAAAAGATATTTTCTTTTAAAGATCATCACTTCTTTAGTGAGAATGATATTGATGATATATTAAAATACTGTAAGTCGAATAATATAAAAAATGTATATACTACAGAGAAAGATAATGTTAAATTAAATATATACAAGTCTTTATTTGATAAGCTTGATATTAATATTTTATCGATAGAATTAGAGATAGAATTTGGTAATGAGAATAATTTTAAAAAATATATACTGAATAAGATAAATGAAAAGAATAATACAAATTAGTTTTGCACTTTCTATATTGCTATTACTATTTTCCTGTTCTAATGAGAAAATGAAAATAGCATTATCTAAAGGAAGTGGTGGTCAGTCTTATGTTAATTATTCTGAATGGCTAGAAAGTTATGGTCATAATATCGAAATAGTTGATATATATGCTTCTGATGATCCTGTTAAAGATTTATTAGAATGTGATGCACTTGTACTTACTGGAGGCCCTGATGTACATCCTGGTAGGTTTGATAAGCCATACGAATCAGATAGATGTTCGATAGATGAATATCGCGATACTTTAGAGTTTGAATTACTTAGAAATGCATTATTAATTAAAATGCCAATATTAGGCATTTGTAGAGGCCAACAATTGATTAATGTGGCACTAGGAGGGTCTTTGATTATTGATATTCCTAATGACCTTACAAACCCAGTAATTCATCAATTAGACGAAGGTGATGCAACACATAGACTATTTTTGGAAGATGGAACTTACCTTAAAGAGATTGCTGATGTTGATAGTGCACTTGTAAATAGTAATCATCATCAAGCTGTTGACAAACTTTCAAAAGAATTAAAACCCACAGGTTATACAAGAGACGGTATAATTGAATCATTTGAGTGGCGAGATGTATCTTTTAAAAGTTGGATGTTAGCTGTTCAATGGCACCCAGAAAGATTAGAAAGAGATCATCCACTTTCAGAACCATTAGCAAATGAGTTTATAGAAGCAGCAAAAAAGTTCAAGAATAAACTAAATAATAAGTAATGAAATGTTGGCCTGTTCCTAATAGTTTTTCTGATTCTTTGCCAACAGAAGGTGATAGAGGTAGCTATTGGGAAGATAGACATATTGGGTTCAACTGTGGTGTAGATATTTTTTGTCCTGAAGATTCAGATATACTTGTTATTGAATCAGGTATTGTTCTCAATATAAGTCAATACACTGAAAAGAATGATAAATCTTGTTTTGAGAGTACAATGCAATGTGTAATAAAATGTAACTCTGTAATGTACAAGTACTCTTTTTTAAATGAAGTTTCAATTAAACTTGGTCAAAAAGTAAAAAAAGGTGAGAAACTAGGAAAATGTAAACTTACTGTTATAAAAGAGCGAGTAAAGCCATCAGATCCTTTTTACCTAAGAGATATAGCGCATTCTAATCAAACAACTTATATACATTTAGAGATTTTCAAGGCACCAATTATGGAGATTAGACCTTATGAATATGGTAATTTCCTTGGAGATCAAAAGCCAAAATCATTAATCAATCCAAATCTATATTTATCAGGTTTAAATAAACAAACTCAAATCTAGTTTATATTATATTGCATTTGGAATATTAATTGTGTCCTTTTATTACCGATTACCTCTTCATTACCACTTCCTATTTTCCCAGAACTATTTTTAAAAAGATGGTTTGCTCTTAACCACATATCAACTCCATCAATTATATTATATTTGACAAAAATGTTAATGTTGTTTCCGGATTGATAAAATGGGTAAACATAAGCAAATCCTGGTACTTGATACATATAGGTATATATAACTGTTTCGAAATCACTAGTATTAAAAGAGATATAGCTAATACCATAATGTAAATCTAATTTACTTCCTTTACGTTTTAACTCTAGTAGAATTAAATTTCCAGTTTGTAAATCTTGAAAATCGTTAATTCTAAAAGATAATTCTGCTCTCCCCCTAAAATTGAAATTATTTCCTATACTCCTATTGATTTCAAATCTTGTATTTAGTTTTGTGTTAGGAATTGTAAATTTAGTGATTAACGAATCTTCTTTGAATGTATCTGATTTCCTTTCATAATCTATTCTTATATGATACTTAGTTGACTGACTATTAAGTATCATATCCAAATAATATTCAACTCCCCTTATTGGCTTTGTAGTAGTAAATGTTTTCAAATCTGAATTATAAATATCAGAGAACAATGCTAATGTGATGTTATCAATATTATAAGAGATTCCTGTCAATACCCCTTTTTCATTAGCTACAAATGATTGTTCTCCAAAATTTGTTGCATAAGGTGCTCTATAATTTGGATCGGTATATCTTAAGTCAGTTAAAAAAATCAAATTATCATAAAACTCAAGTAAATAATTAGTTCTAAAAGACAAATTATTATTAATATCAGTACATAACTCAAATTTTAATATTTCATCATTACTTCCAACTCTACCATATAATGTATTTAGAAATCCATTTCGCCCATAGAAACTTGAAAAAGAAGTAGATTCTATAAACTTATCATAACCTAAATGTGTGGTTAGAAAACCAAGACTAAAGTTTTGAGTTTCATATTCCAAATTTATCCCTAGGAGAGATTCATTTAATTGATTCTTTTTCTCAATTTCTGTTTCTGTTCTAAAATAACCAGATTTATATACTGATGAAACTATATCTCTATCGAAGTCAACTGTTGCAGACCTTTTAGTGTTTCCGTAAAGAGCAGCTATTCTAAAGTCTGAAAAACTATTAAGGTAAAATGTTTTTTCAAGATATACTCCTCTAAAAAAATTGAAGTCAATTGTTGATCTATTCATCTCTGCACCATGACCAAATTCAGAAGATGTGTTTATAAAGTCTGAATTCTTAAGACTAAGGAAACTCTGGTCATAAAGATTACCAAGTCCGTAAGAAATATTATAATCGCCAGCTATAACTTTGAAATTTTCTTTTTCATATTTCAAGGCAAGTGAATAAAAATCAGTTAAAGAAACTTCACCATCATCTTTATCTATAACTAAATTTAGATCAAAATCCTGATATCTGGTTCTAAGCTTTTGGTAAAAATTAAGTTCCGAGCCCAAATATTTTTCATTCTCAAATCCTTTAATTGGTTCTAAGTTACTTCTATACCTTACAGTATAGTTATTATTAAAATCTTTTGAAATTGTATTCGAAGTGATCAAACATTCCTTTAAGATAAATTTTATTATTTCATCCGCCGCTATTTCATTTATTACTTTTTCTAATTCGAAACGAGTTTTATAAGGACCTTTCGATTTTATTTCGTCGATTATCCAGTCAGTAATAAAAGGCAAATCTCTTAATTGTTTTTTATTAGCAGAGTTAATGTTGATAGGATTTGATTGGAAAAACTCAAACACATCTTGTATTTGAGACAAATCTAGATAATCTTGCGCTGCTGGTGTTCTGTTTCCGAAATAATTCTCTAACAAAGTTTCGAAATCCTTTGCACTAATGTTTAGGACAAAAAAAAATAAAACTATTATTGATACACTTCTAATCAAATTTATAACCTAACCCAAAACTATTAGTAACACCTAGATAATTATGATAATTCATATCATACACTATAAAGAAATCATCAATTGTATCAATATTTAGATTAAACTGTATCATTTGGGGTTCAGTTGAATATGATATTGCCATTAATCCTAATTCATCAAATTCCTTAATAAAACTGAAAATCAAACTAGAGCTATTCTCTATTCTTATTTCAGTGCCTAATTGAAATCGAAAACTTTCGTACAATTCGTATTCTAATCCAAATAATGCCCTCTGTTTCTTTACATCATTATTTTCTTCAAGACTGGAATTAAGAATATTAGTAATTGCAAAACCAAAATTAAAATTGGAGTTCAATTCTAAAATGCCACCAATATCAAAAGTAAAATTTCCAAAACGATTATAGTTTTGAATATTCAAATAACTATAATTAACAGAGACAGTTGGTGTAAAATTTTCAAAAATATGGTAGCCAATACTGTATCCTAAACTAGAGTATGTATATAACTCTTGAAAAATTCCACTCAAATTTACAAAATGAATCACGCTATCACTTTTAAATGATACATTTAAACTATGATTGCTAAGTTCATTTAGTCCAAAAGTGGAAGGAATGTAACTAGTTGCAATTGAATTTCGTTCTATATTAATAAGTTTCGATGGATTATCACTTATATCTTGGATAGAAATAGATGAAACTGGAAAACTAATATTGGGAGATAAATCTAATACTTGACATTTTAACTCTATCGAAGTATTAAATAAAATAATTAAACTGCAATATATGATTATTCTAATCATTGTGTTATCTTTGTTATAAGTACAATATAAATAAAATATGAAAAATATGAGAAAAATATTATTAATTACACTAAGTTTTATTGCATTTGGATTGAATGCAGTAGCGCAAGAGATAGAGGCTGATGTTTCAGTGAATATTGAAATGTTGGATCAAGATAAAAGAATAAATGTATCTACTTTAGAGAATGATTTAGAAAGATATATAAATTCCACAAAATATACAGATATCGAATGGGAAGGAAGAAAAATACCTGTAGATATTTCTATTGCACTTACTGGTGGTTACAACAATAGATATACTGCAAAGTTATTTATAGCATCTAAAAGGTATTTATACGGTCAAGAGGATGGAACTTCTATTGTTCTTAAAATAGCAGATAATGAATGGTCTTTCGAATATGCTCAAGGCGCTTATTTTAATTATGATGTAACACGTTATAATGAATTTTCAAGTTTAATAGATTTCTATATGCTGTTGGTAATAGGATTTGATATGGATACTTATGAAACATTAGGTGGAAACAGCGCATTTAATATTGCACGTAGAATTGCAGGTGTAGCTTCGAGTAATGATATTCCTGGTTTTAAGACTTTTGTCCAACCAGGTGAGTTCACTAAATTTGCACTAATTTCTGAGTTGACAGATTTAAGATTCGAGAGTTTAAGAATATTATTCTTCGAATATTATGTTGATGGATTGGATATGATGGCGGAAGATAAAGAGAAGGGATTAGAGAACCTAAGAAAAATAATCGGAGATATTGCATATTATAAAAAGAATAAAATGACTGGTCCAAGTGTGTTATTACAAGCATTCACAGACTCGAAGGCATTCGAATTAGGAGCATCATTTGAAGGTTACAAAGATCAATCTGTATTTAAAGACTTGAAATATATAGACCCAAGTAATACAACTTTATACGAGAGACATGAAGGTAAATAATTTTTAAAAAAGGTAGTCTATTAGACTACCTTTCCTATTATAAGAGGGTTATCAGATTGACAAGCAGAAATAATTTTATCTACATTTTCAGGTCTTGTAATCAAGATCATACCTATACCTAAATTGAATGCCTTTCGCATTTCTTCATCACTGATATTTCCAGTTTTTTGTATAAGTTCAAATATAGGTAGATTTTCCCAAGAGTTCCAATCAATATCAAGTTCACAGCCTTCAGGCATAATTCGAGAAGTATTTCCAACAATACCACCACCTGTAATATGTGATATTCCAGTTAATAATTGATTTTCGATTAATGGCTTAACATTATTAAGATATGACTTATGTACATGAAGCAATGCTTCACCAATTGTCTCATTCATTCCTTCAGGAGTATCATTAACATTAAACTTAGGGAATAAGACTTTTCTAGCTAATGAATAACCATTAGTATGCAATCCAGAAGATTTCAAACCTATTAGAATATCACCTTTCTTAATATTAGAACCATTGATTATATTTTTTTTGTCTACCACACCGACGATAGTTCCAGACATATCGTACTCATTCTCATTATAGAAACCTGGCATTTCTGCTGTTTCACCACCAATAAGTACACAATTATTCTCTTTACAAGCTATTGCAAAACCTTTGATAACATCTGTTGCGACTTCTGGAATTAATTTCCCAGTAGCAAAATAATCTAAAAAGAATAACGGAGTTGCGCCACCAGCAAGGATATCATTAGTACAATGATTAACTAAACATTGTCCAACCGTATCATGCTTGTCTGCCATGAAAGCCACTTTTAACTTAGTTCCTACTCCATCAGTTGACGAAACTAAAACAGGATGCTCATACTCTGGAAATGAAGCATCGTAGAATCCTCCAAATAATCCAACTTCAGAAAGAACATTCTTATTCATTGTCTGCTTTATATATGGCTTGATACTATCTACAGTCTTTTCACCTGCTTCTATATCGACGCCTGCTGATTTATACGTTTCTGACATATTCAACCTACCTTATTGGTTTCCATTCTTTTGAGTAAGATTTTCCTAACAAAAGGACAGAAACTGAATTTAAAAACCATTTTGTTAATGTGCTTATATAGCCTTCTTGTCTAAACCTACGAGGTGATTCGAAAACTACAAAGCTGTCTAAAAATTTAACTTTACCTACTTTAGTTATACGTCTGTATAAGTCGAAATCTTCACCTGCTACAATTTTCTCGTTGTATCCATTTACTTTTTCAAACGTAGATTTTTTAATTATCTGGCATTCTCCCCTACCCATCCCAACACCAATTTGATTGAGAAATTTAAAATATTTATTCATTAAAAAATAAAATACTTTATCTTTTTTCTCAGTCTCATTTTCAAAGGGAAGAACTTTCGATGCAATTGCATCGATACCATTTAGAATCGGATTTTTATCCCAGTTAGATAATTCATTTAAAATATAATTAATATCTTTTGGGTATGTATCTGCATTGATAAACATCAGAATATCACCAGATGCAACTTCAGCCCCTTTATTTCTGCCTTCGGCAATAGTTTGTCTTTGACTTCCTTTATGGCGAACTATCTTATCAACATTTCCATTAATTTTATCAAGAGTGCCATCATTACTACCACCATCACTGACAATTAATTCCAAGTTGTACTTTTCTTTAAGCTCAACAGGATAATTCAATAAAGTATCAGATATAATCTTTTCTTCCTTATATACTGGAATTATTATACTTATCTTAATATTACTTTTAATTTTTTTCTCTTGTAAATTTAATTGATACAAATTTATCAAATTATCTAAAACTCTACGAATGGATATACTAACATAAACTTAGTTTGTTCACCGAATTCAATTGCTGGTGATGGTAATTTCACATAATTTAGAGACTGTATAAACCAATCGAATGGTGCACCTACTTCTGGAATTAATTCAGCTAGATTATAGTCTAGTGCAATAATAAACTTTCTATCACCATGTACAATACCATTTACAGCATACGAATCCGAACAATCGAAGTTCGGGTCATTTGGATCACAAAGATTCCTTACTGCATAACCAAACGATAATTGAAGCCATTTAGGCCAGTATTGATTATATTCCTTACCCAATATATTATGAACATTTACAGACATCCACATAGTATGTGAACTATAGTCATCAATGAAGGCAAAATGAGGTCTCCTCTTCATCTCACCGTGTGCATCCGCGGGTACATACATAAATTTTGGAGTGAAATTCTGAAGGAAAGGTACATAATGTTGAGCTAGAAAAAAACTTGAACCAAATAGGTTAGCATAAAAATCAGAAGGAGAAAAGCCAAAATTACTACCATATCCATCAAGAATCTCGACATAAGTCTGATAAGATAGACCTATAGTTGCACCAATTATATTAGATAACTCCCAACTTACGCCAGCAGAAGAGAGAAATTCAGTGTACGCATAAGACATTATATAACCACCGAATATATGTCCTGCTTTATCTGCATATAGTGCATATTGCCCATCTTCAATTATTTTAAATTCAGCTTGATCTTTCCAAATTGTATTAGCTTGGTAAATATGTTGAGAAACCATAAAAGCAACAGTTGTGGCTGAAATTCCTATTAAATAAGGAGTGTTAATGTCAGTTTCAAGATTTGGTAAATCACCACTCAATGAGTATCTTTTTGTTCCACCATAATAAAAATCAGAGGTATCTATCTTAACCGGCTTATCTATTTCATAAGAATATAAACTAGTTGTTTGGATATTACTAATTAAAAAGATTAGTAATAGTACGATTTTTATCATTTAATTTTTGGCTTGATTATTGTTATATTTGTAATATAATATAATTATTACATATATTCTAATGAAAGAACACGTTAAAATATTAATAGATACGAGAAAAGCCAAGGGATTAGATTTATCTGAAGTCTCTCGTAAAACTGGTATCCGTCAAACAGTACTTGAAGCAATAGAATCAGGTGAATTGCCTGAGTTACCGGTAGTTTATTTACGTTCTTTTATAAAGAAATATGCAAATTTTTTAGGTATCTCTAGTGAATCTTACATTGATCTTATGAATGAACTAGATTCTAGACTTGCTAAAGAACAACTCTCACACAAACCTATTACAAACGAATCTGCTAATATAATAGACCCAAGTGATAGAAATATAGCTTCAATAATCAAATCTCAGAACTATAAAGAATTAATTGCTGATAAAAGACTAGTTTCATCCCTAATGTAT
>JAUHXN010000403.1 GCA_030426865.1 bacterium
CTCTATATGAGTCATTTTCTTCACTTGAGTAATTATACATGTCTCCATATTGTTGAGAAACAGCTGGCTCAATATAATCTCTTATATTGTTCTTCTCTTGTTCATAATAACCAGTTGTTTTTCCGTAAACAAGATATTTTAATGATTCAGAACTAGGATAAACGTCACAATCTAAATATGACCCAGAACTACCACCCCTTAGAGTAACTAAGGCTTTATTTCTTTCAATACTTAAAGGGGTAATTGGAGCTAAGGCCTCAACTTCATCATCATCTCTTGAGTATTTAAAACGACTTGTGTTATTGTCAAAATATGAATCGTCAACATAAATGTTACCAGTTACTATTTTAATGCCTTTATTTTTTATTACTACAGCAATCGAGTCAAAATCCCGTTGAGTCAATAATGGGTCACCTTTGCCATAGATAATCAGATCCCCATACAATGTATTCTTTTCAATTCTACCATTGTGGTAGATAGGAGTATGAATTTGCTGATTTTTTAGTAAATTAAGAACAACGAATGAGGTAATTAATTTAGTAGTTGAAGCGGGAGTTAATGATTTGGTTTCATTATTCTTATAAAGGTATTTTCCTTCGTCAAGTGAATAAACAGCTACACTAAAGTCTGATTTCGATAATCCATTTCTCTGAATAATATTATCTATATCTCTAGTGAGTGCTTTGATTGAATGAGCTGAATCTGATTTACTAATCAAAGGTAGGAAAGTCTCTTCAATAACTATTGTTTTTTCAACTTTGCTATTTTTCTTTTGCGAAAATAGATTTGTTGTTATGATTAGTATAAAGAGTATATAAATTAAACGTTGTTTCATGATTTTATAATATCTATAATTTGTTCTAATTTGTTCTCTGATTTACCGTCTAACCAATTAATTTTATCATTCTTACGAAACCATGTTAATTGTCTTTTAGCAAATCTTCTAGTATTCTTCTTAAATTCTTCTAAAGCTTGAGTTTCATCATATATTTTATTGATAAAGTCTTTAGATTCTTTATATCCGACCGTATTTAATGAGTTTAGATTTTTATCATATCCCAAACTTATTAAACTTTTATATTCATTCACAAGCCCATTATTCCACATTTGTTCACATCTTAGATTTATTCTTCTGTAAAGTTCTTCTCTTTTATAATCAATTGCAAAATATATAGGTTGAAAATCTGATAATTTATTATTTCGTTTATCGTATGCATCACTAATTAGCTCTCCAGTTGAATAATAATACTCTAAAGCTCTAATTACTCTATGTGGATTATCTAATTCTATTTTCGAATAAGTAATTGGGTCTATTTTTTGAAGTTGATTCTGTAAATATTCTAAACCCAATTGATCAAGATTTCTGTTTAGTTCCTCCCTAACTTCAGGCTTTCTAATATTTTTTTCTTCGAATAAACCTTCGAATAATGCTTTAATATAAAATGCAGACCCACCACAAACTATTGGGATATTTTCAGAATTGAAAGAATTATTTATCAACCTAGTAGCATCTACTGAGAATTTACCTGCACTATATTCCTCACCTGGATCAAGAAAATCAACAAGATGGTGTTTCACTCCATTCATCTCTTCTTGGCTAGGTTTTGCCGTACAAATATCCATAAGTTTATAGACCTGTCTAGAATCAGCAGAGATTATCTCTGATTCAATTTCGACAGCCAAATCTATTGATAGAGAAGTTTTACCAGAAGCTGTAGGACCCGTTATTACTATAACACTATTTTTTGATAGAGTTTTGTTCCTGTTCATCTTCTAATTTACTTTTAAGGGTTTTAATCAATTTTTCTTTTGGAATATTAAGTGTCAATTCACCACTATCTGCTATCGAGATCCAACCCGTTTCTTCAGAGACTATTAGAACAACTGCATCTATCTGTTCTGTCAAACCTAGAGCTGCTCTATGTCTTGTACCTAGATTTCTTCCATTATATTTAGTTTCAGAAGAGAGAGGGAGTACACATCTTGCAGCAGCGATTATATTTCCGTCTATAACTATTGC